>DATEOL010000322.1:0-11610 GCA_035274025.1 Gemmatimonadales bacterium
GGTTAGGGGCGGTTAGGGCGGTTAGGGCGGTTAGGGCGGTTAGGGCGGTTAGGGCGGATCTTGAAGCTCTAGTCGCGAAGCCGTCAACCGCTCCAACCGCTCCAACCGCCCCAACCGCCCCAACCGCCCCAACTCACATGCTCTGCACCTCGAGCTTCACGACGTCATCCACCATCATGGTCTCATGGGTGAAGTAGGGCTCGCCATAGCGGGTGCGAATGAGTGAGCCGTAGTGCGCATTCTGCGTCGCGATGAGGCTGTAGAGATCCTGCCCGGTCGGAAAGATCTCACCCGCGTTGGTGGCCCCGTCGAACTGGCTCGCGTAGCAATGGATGGCCTGCATCTTCCGGTCAAACTGGTCGCTGATGTCCACCACGAACGTCGGCTTCACCGGATCCTCGCGATACGCGAGGGCGTACAGCACCTTGTGCGGCCGGTGGACCTCGCCGCCGGCGTCGTACTTCCGGAGGCCGGAGAGGAAACAGGCGTCGCGGGCGAGCTCGCTCGCAATCCGGTGATCCGGATGGCGGCCCACGGGGAAGGGGACAATGACCACCCGGGGACGGAAATGCCGGATCGCTTCGACCACGGCGCGCCGGTTGATGTCGGTGTTGGCGAGGTGGGCATCGGGAAGGCCCGCATTCAGGCGCTCGGTGATCCCCATGACTCGTGCCGCCGCTTGGGCCTCCTCCGCGCGGAGCTCGGCGGATCCGCGGGTTCCGGTTTCGCCCGCCGTGAGATCCAGGATGCCAGCTGCGTAGCCCTGGTCGACCGCACGGATGAGCGTCCCCGCGCAGGTGAGCTCTACGTCATCGCGGTGTGCGGCAATGGCCAGCATGTCGACAGGCATGGGCAGTTTCTCGTGACGGGTGACTCGTGACTCGCGACTACTCGTGGCGCAACGCTTCGACCGGATCCATACGGGCCGCGCGGTTTGCCGGATACAGGCCGAACACCAGTCCGATCCCTACCGACGCGATCGCGGCCACGACGGCGCTCCATAATGGCACTCGCGCCTCGAGCGAGACCACGCGCTTGATCAACTCGCCGGCGAGGAGCCCCATCACAATCCCGAGGAGGCCGCCCACGAGTGTCAGCGTGGCGGACTCGAACAGGAACTGCCACATGATCTCGCTGCGCTTCGCGCCCACCGCCTTGCGGAGCCCGATCTCCCGGGTGCGGTCGGTGACCGACACCATCATGATCGCCATCACGCCGATCCCGCCCACCATCAGGGCCACGCTGGAGAGTGCGATCATCACCGCGAAGAACGCGGAGGTGAGCTGGCCCACCAGGTTGAGAATCTGGTCCTGGGTCAGCATGTCGAAGGTGTTCGGTGCGAAGGGCCTGATTCCCCGGGCGCGGCGGAGCGCCACGGTCACCAGGTCCTGGGCCCGGTCGATCGGCACCGACGCCTGGGCCCGCACCGCGATGACCATGCCCATGACGTTATCGTAGGTGAACTCGGTCTTCGCCGTGCGATAGGGCATGACACCGCCGCGCTCCTGCCCCGGCGGTTCGAAGATGTTGTCCGGGGGCTGAAGCAGGCCGACGACCATCAGGGGCCGTCCACCGACCCGCACGTACTTGCCGAGCGGGTCGAGCCGGCCGAAGAGTCGCTCGGCCAGCGCATCCTGGAGCACCACCACCGGCGCGCCCGCCTTCATCTCGGAGCGGGTGAAGAGCCGGCCCCGGAGCAGCATGCCACCCGTGATTTCGAGGTAGCGCTCGTCGGCGCCCCAGATCTCCATCATCTGGGAGCGTTCGCCCTGGTACTCGACTCGGGCGCGCACCTGGATCCAGAGCGACGCGTAACTGATCTCGGAGACCTGCTTGATCGCTTCTACGTCCGACTCGCGAAGCACGGGGCGGATGCGCACTTCGTAGGGCGGATTGTTGGGATCGACCGGTGAGGTCGCGAAGTGACGGAAGACGTAAAACGTGTTGGGCGCCGCGGTGTTCACCGCGTTCAGGATCTGGGTCTGAATGCCCTCGACGATCGAGGCCATGGTCATCACGGTCGTGACGCCGATGACGACGCCGAGGATGGTGAGCGCGCTCCGGAGCTTGTTGGTCCGCAGCGAGTCGAGCGCGATCCCGACGCCTTCCTCCAGGTGGCGGAGCACGGCCTATTCCTGCCGGAGCGCGGCGATGGGATCGAGCCGTGCAGCCCGGGTCGCGGGGTACACGCCGAAGACGATGCCGGTCCCGGCGCCCAGCGCGAGCGCGACGCCGACCGACCAGAGGGTCACCCGCGCGGGGAGCGGTGTCGCGACCGACACCAGGGTGGCCAGGAGCCAGCCGCCGGCGACACCCTGCAACCCGCCGATCGCCGCGAGCACGATCGCCTCCACCAGGAACTGGCGACGGATGTCACGGCGGGTGGCGCCCAGGGCCTTCCGGATGCCGATCTCGCGAGTCCGCTCGTTGATGCTCATGAGCATGATGTTCATGATCACGATGCCGCCCACGACGATTCCAATGCAGACCACCGCGGGCATGACCGCGAAGAGGATGCGGGTGAGGCTCTTCCAGAACGCTACCAGCGCGTCGGCCTTGTCGAGGGTGAAGTCGTTGGCCTCGCCGGGGCGGAGGCGATGCGCCAGCCGCATGGCCTCCTCGGCGCGGGCCATGGCGCCGGGCAGGTCCTCGCTCCGCTCCATCTTCACCGAGACGGTGGTGGTCTTTCGCCGCCCCCAGCGCGACTCGAAGGTGCTGATGGGGAGCAGCACGAAAGAGTCGAACGATTGCCCGAGCACCCGGCCCTTCTTGGCGACGATGCCCTTCACCTTGAATTCGGTCCGTCCGACCCGGATCATCCGGCCGACACCGCGATCGGTGTCGGTGAAAAGTTTCTCCGCGATGTCGTAACCCAGCACCACGACAAATCGTCGCTCGTTGACATCCGGCTCGGTGAGCGGCTCGCCGGCGATGAACCGGTAGTCCTGAACGATCTGATAGGCCGGCGTGACGCCGAAGATCGCGACGGTGCCCACGGTGGTGTTCCTGTGGGTGACATCCGCGACCGGCGTGGGCCAGCCCGACTGGAGTGACACCGCCTGGGCATCGGGAAGCACCCGGGCGACGTACGCGGCGTCCTCATGGGTGAGGAGCGGACGTTTCTGCAGCTCCCGAATCTCGTCGTCGTTGGTGAGCCCGAGGGAGAGCGGGAGCCGACGGACCTGGAAAGAATTGGTGCCGATCATTGCATCGGTGATGTTCTCCTTCACGTAGGCGTTCATCCCCTGGATGACCGCGACTACGGTGACGAGAAAGCCGACCGAAACGATGATGCCGAGGAGGGTAAAGAAGGAGCGAAGTTTGGCCTGCCGGATGGCGTCGATCGCCAGCCGAAGGGCCTCGAGGAAGGGCATGACGAAATGTAGCGACTAGCTACTAGCTACTAGCTGCTAGCGCCTCCCGCCGCTAATCCTCGCCGCGCCTCAAGAACCTGGTTTGTCAGGAGATTGTTGTAGCGCGGCTCGTTAACGCGGCGGATCGGCCCCGGGCCGGTCACCGGTCGCGGTCGCCACCAGTAACCCCGATTTGCTGGTAGCTAGTAGCTAGTAGCTAGCAGCTACTCGTAACGAAGGGCCTCGACCGGATCCAACCGGCTCGCCTTCGATGCGGGGTACAGGCCGAAGAACACTCCCGTCACCACCGAGGCAAGGACGGCCACCGCGACGGACCACATCGGGACGGCGGCTGGAATGGGCGTGAATTTGTTCACGCCCCAGGCGATCAGGCTTCCCAGCACCATGCCCACCGCGCCACCCAGCAGGGTGAGGGTCGCGGCTTCGACCAGGAACTGGAACATCACCTCGCGCCGGGTGGCGCCGAGGGCCTTCCGGACGCCGATCTCGCGGGTGCGCTCGGTGACGGAGATCATCATGATCGCGACCACGCCCACGCCGCCGACCATCAATCCGACACTGGAGAGCGCCAGCATCACCAGGAAGAATCCGCTGGAGATGCTCTTGAAGCTGTCGAGCATCTTCTCCTGGCTCACGATGGCGAAGTTGTTCTCCTGCGCCGGACGGAGCCGCCTCGAGGCCCGCATCGCGGCGATGACCTGGTCCTGGACGTCATTCACGGTGACCCCTTCGCGCGGGTCCACCATGATCCACATCCAGCCCTTCCAGTAGTCCGCGACCTTGGTGAAGGTCGTATGGGGGATCGCGATCACCGGCGACTTGCTGCCCTGGAAAGTTGACGCGGCCTCGGTGAATACCCCCACCACATCGAAGGTCTGGCCGTAGACCTTGATGCGCTTCCCGACCGGATCCACGGTCGGAAACAGCTGCTCCGCCATGTAATCGTTGATGACGGCGACGTGGCTTCCCGCCGCATACTCCGACTGGTTGAAGTTGCGGCCGGCCTGGATCGAGTTGCCGCCCATGGTGATCCAGCTCGGGTTGAAGCCGAGCACCCGCACCTCGGACAGCTTGCGGTCCTGGTAACTCACGGGCCCATTGGCATCCTCGCGCCAGGTCACCGCCTTCACCAGCGGCAGCCCCTCGATCATCTCGGCTTCTTCGATCGTGAGCCACGGCGCGCGCCGCCAGGGCGACAGCTCGTCGGAGCCATCCGAGATGTCGATGCCGCCCTGGAAGTAGCGCTGGACGAAGAAGGTCCGGGGTCCGAAGCTCTCCAGCTCCTGGACCACCGCGCGGTTGATGCCGGTGATCATCGAGGCCATCCCGATGACGACCATGACCCCGATCGCCACGCCGAGGATCGTGAGGCCGGCGCGCACCTTGTTCGACCTGACCGCGTCAAGCGCGATGCCGACGCCTTCGGCGATCCGGCTGAGCGAGGCGGAGATGCTGGAGCGGCTCATTCGGCCCTGAGCGCGGTGATGGGATCGAGCTTCGAGGCACGGCTGGCGGGATAAATGCCGGCGCTCATGCCAACCAGGATACCGAGGATCACGGCCATCCCCACCGACCAGGGCGCGACGGCGGCGGGAAAGGGCGTCAGCGCGCGGATGATGAATGCCAGCCCGATGCCAAGCCCGATGCCGATGATGGCGCCGGTGGTCGACAGGGTCGCCGACTCCACCACGAACTGCGCGAGGATGTCCTTTCGCTTGGCGCCCAGCGCCTTGCGAATGCCGATCTCGCGAGTCCGCTCCGCCACCGCCATGAGCATGATGTTCATGATGACGATGCCGCCCACCACGAGCGAGATCGCCACCAGTCCCGGCAAGGCCGCGAAGAGGATGCGCGAGATCCGGCGCCAGCCCTCCAGCGCGCCTTCCGCGGTCTGCAGCGCAAAATTGTCGCCCTGCTGCGGCTTCAGTCCGCGCCGGACCCGCATGATCGACTCGACCTCGTTGAGGGCCGCGAGCATGCCGGGAGCCCCATCCGCCTTCACGTGCAATTCGTCGAGCGTATTCCAGCGACAGATGTCACGCCGGACCGGGGCATCGAAGGGCACCACGGCGAACTTGTCCATGCTGATGCCGAACATGGTGCCCTGCTTTTCGACCACGCCGATGACGCGATAGGGCAGGCCGCTGATCGACACGTCCTTGCCGATCGGATCGACGCCTTCAAACAGCTTGCTCGCAACCAGGTCGCCCAGCACCACGACCGCGGAGCCGGCCCGGACTTCCTGGGGCGAGAAGGGCCGCCCGTCCGGGATTCCCCAGTTCTTGATCCGGAACCACGTCGCGTCGGCGCCCAGGACGTCGATGTCCTTCGCGACCTTGCCGCCCCGACCCAGGGGAAGCCGCTCGGAGCAGAACCGGGAGGTGAGCACCGGCGTGCGGATCCGGCTCACCACGTAATCGGCATCCCCGTAGGTCAGCCGGGGACGGCGGGACCACTCCCGCCAGGTCGAGTCCGGGACGTCGCCGGTGTTCACGCCCGGCATGCGGCGGAGCTGGAACGTGTGGAGACCGACCAGCCGATTGGCGAACTGGTCCTCCATGTACACGTTCATCCCCTGCACGATCGAGACGACCGCGATCAGGAAGGTGACGCCGATGACCACGCCAATGAGAGAGAAGAAGCTCTTGAGCTTCTGCGCCCTGATGGTGTGGAGCGCCAGCCGGACCGCTTCCAGCCAGGGCATCAGGCCGCCGCGATCTCGCTCTTGGTGACGTCGCTCTCGAGCCGTCCGTCGCGGAGCGTCACGACCCGATGGGCGTGGGCCGCGATGTCGGCTTCGTGGGTCACCAGGATGACGGTCTGGCCCTGGGCCTGGAGCTGCCCGAAGACCCGCATGATCTCGGTGCTGGTCGCGCTGTCGAGGTTGCCGGTCGGCTCGTCCGCCAGCAGAATCGACGGACGGTTGACCAGCGCGCGTGCGATGGCGACCCGCTGCCGCTGTCCGCCGGACAGCTCGTTCGGCTTGTGATCCATCCGCTCGCCCAGGCCGACGCGGGTCAGGGCCTCGGCCGCGCGCTGGCGGCGCTCCTTCGTCGCGGCGCCGGCGTACACCATCGGCAGCTCGACGTTCTGCAGCGCGGTGGCCCGGGGGAGCAGGTTGAAGGTCTGGAACACGAACCCGATCTCGCGGTTCCGGACCCGCGCGAGCGCGTCGTCCGAGAGCCGCGAGACCTCCTGGCCGTTCAGCCAGTACTCGCCGCCGTCCGGCGTATCGAGACAGCCGAGCAGGTTCATCAGGGTCGACTTGCCGGAGCCCGACGGGCCCATGATGGCCACGTACTCGTTGCGCCGGATGGTGAGCGAGACTCCCCGCAGCGCGTGGATGATCTCGCCGCCCATGTCGTACTGGCGGCGCAGGTCACGGAGCTGGATCACCGCGTCGCTCATGCCCCGGGCCCCTTCTTCTCCGGTCCCTTCTTCTCGTCCTGCTGCTTCACGCGGGTGCTGTCGCGCATGTCGCGGATCGCCTGATAGGGACCGGCGACGATGCTGTCGCCCACCTTGAGTCCCTCGACGACCTCGAAGTGCTCCTCGCCGGCGATGCCGACCTTGACCGGGATGAACGTGGCCACGCCGCCGCGCACCATGAAGACGCCCTCGCGCTCCTTCTTCTTGCCGGTCGAGCTGTCGGTCGCCGTGGTCTTGAGCTCATTGGGCAGGTTCTCATGCTCCCGCACCGTCAGCGCGATGATCGGGATCGACGGGACCTGCTTCCGGGTCTCGGTGATGATGCGCGCCGTGGACGAGAGGTCGGGCCGGATGTCCTGCGGCGGCTTGTCGAGCGTGATCTCGACCTCGAAGTCGACCGCGCGATCGGTGGTCTGGCCGCCGCCCTGCTGGGCCGCGAGCTTGGCGCTGTTGCCGATCTTGGTGACCCGCCCGACGAACGCGGTGTCGGGGAAGGCGTCGATCGAAATCGACACCGAGTCCCCGAGGGCGAGACGCACGACGTCGGTCTCGTCCACGTCGACCTTGGCGAGGATGACGCCCAGGTCTGCGACGGTCATGAGGAGGCCGGTCTCCCGGGAGAACGTGCCGGGGACGGCGACTTCGCCCTCTTCCACCGCGAGGCGCGTCACCCGGCCGGAGATCGGCGCGTAGATGCGGGTCTTGGCGAGGTTGTCCTTCGCTTCCTGCAGCGACGCGCGGGCCTGGTCGACCTGGCTCTCGGTCGACTGGTAGTTCGCCACTGCGACGTCGTAGGCCTGCTGCGCCTGCTCGACCGCCTCGGCCGAGATCAGGTTCTGATTCGTCTTGCGAAGTTCGTTGGCGCGATCGAGCGCGCGCTTGGCCTGATCGCGATTGGCCTGGGTCTGGAGCAGCGACGCCTGGGTCGACGACAGAAACGCCTCGCTGCGCTGCACCACCGACTGATACTGCGCCGGATCGATCTGGACCAGCAGCTGGCCCTTCTCGACCTTGTCCCCTTCGTGCACCGTGATCTTGACGATGCGGCCCGTGATGTCCGAGCTCACATCGACCTTGGTGTCGGCCTCGATCTTCCCGCTCGCCGTGACGATGGCGACCAGGTCGCGATTCGACACCGCCTCGAGGCGGACGTCGGTCGCGCGATTGCCGCGGCGCGCCGCCGAGAGGGCCGAGACCCCCACCCCGACAGCGACCACCAGCGTAATGAACAAGCCGATCTTGGTACGACGGGACATGAAAGCCTCGCTTAACGGAGACGGCGGCCCACCGCGAACTCCAACCCCACGATGGCCCGGTGATATGCGTAAATCGCGTTGACGTAATCGGCCTCGGCGCGGGTGACCGCGGTCTGGGCGTCGGTCACTTCGAGCGCGCTTCCGCTCCCCAGGCGGAACCGCGTCTGCGCCAGCTCGAGCTGCTCGCGTGCCGCCGTGCGATTGTTGCCCTGCACCCCGATCGCCTCGTAGGCCGCGGTGAGCCCGAGGTAGCGCGCGGTGACATCGGAGCGGACCTGGAGCTCGCGGGCACGGACCTGCTCAGCTGCGTCGTCGCGCGCGGCGTTGGCGCGAGCCACCTGCAGGTTCCGGTCAAAGCCCTGGAAGATCGGAAGGCTGATCCGGACCTGGGCCTGGAACGGCTGGTTCGAGAAAGCGAACGGGAACACGTTGTTGCGGTCGAGCAGGGTCTGCTGCACTTCCGGCAGCAGCGCGTCACCCGTCGCGTCGAGACCCGCGAAGGTCTTGCAGTCGGTCACCTGTCCGCCGTTGGGATAGCCCGGCACGCCACCCCCCGGCAGCGCGCCGATCA
Source organism: Gemmatimonadales bacterium (assembly GCA_035274025.1). GTDB lineage: Bacteria > Gemmatimonadota > Gemmatimonadetes > Gemmatimonadales > GWC2-71-9 > SZUA-320. The sequence goes on from DATEOL010000322.1 coordinate 8,631, forward strand.
GCGCGTTCTGGAAGTCACAGCCCGCCGCCTGCAGCTTGTTCGAGGCCAGGCGACCGTTCAGCAGCAGGTTGGTGTTGGTGAATTCCTGGGTGAAGCCCTGCCAGCCGGCCGAGAACGTCAGCGTCGGCAGGTACTGGGACTTGGCGGACTTCACGCCCCAGACGCTCGCGTCCTCGCGGGCCTTGAGCGAGCGGATCCCCGGGTTGTCCGTCATCGCGCTCGACATGAGCTGCTCGACGTCGAAGGCCGGCTCGGTCACCGCGAATGAGTCGGTGAGGGCGAGCTCGGTGACCGGGAGGGGGAGCGTCACGCCCATCCGACGGAGCAGCTCGAGCTTGGCCTCGTTCTCGGTCTGCGTCGCCACGAGCAGCGCGACTCGCGACTGCCCTTCCGTCACCTGGGCCTGGCGCACATCGAGCAGGGTCGCCTGTCCGACATTCTGCCGCGCCTGCGCGAGTGACAGGAATTCGCCGTTGCGCTGCACCTGCTGGCGCGCGACGTCGGTCTGGGCGGTCGCCTGCAGCGCCGTCAGGTACTGGATCGTGACGTCGTTATAGAGCGTGATCGTCGCGGTCTCGATGTCCTGTTCGGTCGCCTTCAGGTTGGCCTTCTGGGTGCCGGGCCCGGTCAGGTTGGCACCACTCAGGTTCATCTGGAGGTTGATGCCATAGCCCGACGTGAGCGAGGGAGAGACCTGGTTGAAGGTCTCGCCACCGAACGTCGAGGAACCGGAGCCCACGTATCCCATGCTGCCGCCGACATCGAGCTGGGGCAGCAGGCGTCCGTAGGCGTTCCGTACCGCGACCTTGGCCGGACCGACGTCGTTCAGGAACTGGCGATAGGCCGGACTCTTCGACCGCGCTTCCGCCAGGGCCTCGCCGAGCGTGAGGGTGGCCTTGGGATCGGGCCGGGTCGGCACCGGAACCGGCTGCTGGGCCACGAGGACCCCGGGCAACAGGACCATCGCCGCCATCGAAATGCCGCGGAGCATCATCCGACTTCCCGAGCGAGAGGTAAATGCCGAAATCACAACGCTTAAACGCATGGTGGTCCCCAAAAGTTTCAGCTTGATACGTCAGGGTGCAAGTCGTTCGCGAGGAACAACTTAAGGAATCGGTTGGCGCAGCCAGCGCACCTCGACCTGGTCCAGAATGTAGTCATAGGCCCGGTGGCCTTTTTCTTCCGAGGCCCCGAGCCGGGCGACGGTCTCCGCGTCCTTGATGAGGGTTGGTGCCACGTATAAGAGGAGTGACGTCTCCAATGCGCCGGTCACATCGAGGTTGGGCTCCGAGATGGCGGCGCTGAAGTCGAAACCGAGAATGTCGACGACGCGGACGATTCCCTGGGTGCGAATGGTCGCGAGCGCCTCGAGGTGGGGTTCGGCGGCGTGCGCGGTGAGCACGAGGGTCTCCCGCACCCCTGCGCCCTCTTCCCACGCGGCGATAAGTTCGTTCATGACCCGGTGCAGCGTCTTGCGGGTGAGCGCCGCGACTCCGGCCGTGGTCTGGTCCCGTCGCGCGTGGACCCCGAAGGGAATCGCCGGCGCCCGGGGCACGCCGGTGCGGGCGGAAAGATCATCCGCGAGTCGCTCGAGCAGGATGGTGTCGGCGCCGAGCGGAAGGTGGGCACCGCGCAGCTCGAGGGTGCCGGCGGGAATGATGAGGCGCGCGGATCGCTCGAGATGTTCGCGGGCAAATCCGGGCTGGAGGCACTCGAGTCGCAACGGGTGGCTCATCTGAATCCTCGGCATCTGGGCTGGGTCGGCGGCACCCTGCTGGTAAGCTGGGGCGCTGCTTCATGGCTGCTGCAAGCGGCACCGGCGCCGCTCGCCGCGGTTCTCGCCGGCATCATTCTCCTCGTCGCCTCACGCGAACCTGATTCTCGAACCGGGGTGCGTGCAGCGATCGGCCTGGCCACCGCGCTCCTCATCCTGCTCGCGATGGTCGAGCTTCGTCGCCGCGCGATGGAGTCCGCCGATCCTGGCGACCTCCAGAGCATTGCCCGTGCCGAGAAGGACCTGTACTCCGAGCTCGGTCGCGCGGCGTTCCGGCTTCGCGCCGCGGCCGGCGCGGTATCCGAGGCCGATGTCTCGCGGTCCGAGCGCAGTTTCGAGCTGCTCTCACGGGTTCGCGCGACCGCAGGACCCGCGTCCGCCGTCGCCATCCTCGATCGCACCGGCCAGCCTGTCGCGTGGTCGGGAAAATTCCTCTCCGTTCCCGTCCCACGAGCGGACACTCTCGCCATTGCGCGCACCCCATTCTACGTGGTGCTCGAGGCACGACGCCAACGTGTCGACGGGGGCATCGCGATCGCATCCGCCACGCTCTGGCGCGACGACGTCGTGCTCGCCAATGGTGAGGACGTCCTCAACGCCGTGCGGCTCCCGGCGGGAGTCACGGTGCGATTCGAGTCTCCCGGGAACGGCGACTCCTCCGCCACGGCATGGCCCCAGGACAACCCCGTCCTTTCCCTGAGCGTGAACGTCGCGTCGCCGCAGGATCGGGTGGCCTCGCTTCTCGAGCGGAGCAGGCCGCTGGTCGCGTGGTTGCTCGTTCTCTTCCTCCTGGTCTCCGCGGCGGCGGGGACAACGGTCGCGCTCCGCTTCACGCCGATCGTCATCGCGCTTCCCCTCGCGATCGTGTACCCGATCGGCGAGGCCCTCGGTGCGCGCTCGTTCTTTTCTCCAGCCTGGTTCTTCAGTGCATTGGCGGGCCGGCTCTCCAGCTCCGCCGGCGCGCTCGCGGTGTCAGCGATGGTGGTGCTGCTCGCCGGGACCGCCGTCTGGGGACGGCTCCGGCTGCCACGGCGGGTCGGAGCCGTGGCCGGATCGATCCTCGCGCTGCTGGTCCCGTCCCTGCTGCGCCAGCTGGGGCGTGGCATCACGCCGCCCTCGGAGGGCGTCCCCATCACGCTCTGGTGGGGTTGGCACGGAGCGCTCTTTCTCGCGGGTCTCGCGCTCCTCGTCCTCGCGTCCGCCTTC
>DATEOL010000323.1:0-4026 GCA_035274025.1 Gemmatimonadales bacterium
TGCCGATCCTCGGGGTCCCCATGCCAAGCAAGCACCTGCAGGGAATGGATTCCCTGCTCTCCACCGCGCAGATGCCGGCGGGGATCCCCGTGGCGACGTTCGCCATCGGCGACGCCGGGGCCCAGAACGCGGGCCTTTTCGCGGTTGCCCTGATCGCGGCGCAAGACCCCGCGCTCAAGGCCAAGCTCCAGGCCTTCCGGGCCGCCCAGGAAGCCAAGATTAAGGCGACGGTACTTCCACCCCCGGCCTGACACTGCGACCGGGCAATCGACGTAGTCTTAGCAAATGGCCGCGCGCGAATGGCTCGGCCCTTGTCCCACCTTGCACCAGGACATGCCCTGCATGATGTGGATTTTCGTTCCGTTCCTCCTGCTTGCGCCCCTTACAATTCACGGAGATCCAGCCTGCATCACCAGCGCCAGCCAATCCTCGCTGGCCAAGCGCGCGAGCCCGCTCGATTCGCTGGCATTCGAGGTCAGGGGAACCCGCGTGAAGGTCTGCTACGGTCGCCCCTCGGCGCGTGGCCGCACCATGATCGGCGGGACAAACGTCCCGCTCGGCAAGCTCTGGCGGACGGGGGCCAATGAGCCCACCATGCTGCACATCTCCGGTCCGCTCACCATCGCGGGCGTCAAGCTCGAGCCGGGCACCTATTCGCTCTACACGATCCCGGACAAGGAGCAGTGGACGGTGATCATCAATCGTTCCACCGAACAGTGGGGCGACGAAGGCTCCTACGAGGGCGTGAAGAAGGAAGAGGTGGGCCGCGGGATGGCCACCGTGTATCCGCTCAAGGAGCATGTGGAGCAGTTCACCATCCGCAATGAGTCGAAGAAGGATTGGGGTGCCCTGGTGCTGGAGTGGGAAAACACCAAGGTGGTGATCCCGCTCAAGTAGGTCGAGGAGAGTCGATGCGGAGCGGAACCACGCTCCTCGACTCTCTTCCACCCCCTTTGAGATTGTTCGACTCCCAGTAGAGCCGCAGGGAATAGCCCCCGCCTTCCATTCCACCGGCTGTCCAGCGTTAGTTGCGGCTACCACGAGACCACAGAGGAGCCGTATGCAACGATCGCTGTCAAGCCACGTGTTTTTCCTGCTCGGGGCCGCAACCGCCGTTACTGGACGGGGCACGGCGGCGCGCGCTCAAGCCGGGCCGCTCACTGGCCTCGACAAGTACGCTGTCAACAGCCTGGCGCAATGGAACGTGGCAGGTCTGGCGATCGCAGTGGTCAAGGACGATTCGATCCTGTTCGCGCGCGGTTTTGGGGTTCGCGAGATGGGTAAACCGGAACCGGTCGATGCCGCGACGGTGTTTTCAATCGGGTCAATGACCAAGGTTTTCACCGCGGTCGCGGTGGGGATGATGGTGGACGAAGGCAAGATGGAGTGGGACGAACCCCTCGAACGATACCTTCCGGGTTTCGAAGTCGGCGATCCCTGGGTCACGCGTCACCTCACGCTGCGCGATGCCCTGTCCCACCGAACTGGACTTGATTGGAGGCTCGACTTCCTGTGGCTTGAGACCGCCTTGAGCCGAGACGAGGTGCTCGATCGCCTTCGATCGTTCATGCCTGAGCCGGGCTTTCGAAGCGGGTACGGATACTCAAACGTGATGTTCTCCGCGGCGGGAGAGGCGGCGGCGCACGCGGCCGGGACCAGCTGGGAAGACCTCATCCGGGCCCGGATTTTCGAGCCTCTCGGCATGAGGTCGAGCCTCGCGAGCTTGGCGGACTTGCCGCCGACCGGGAATAACGCGGTACCGCACGTCAATTTTCGCGGCGCGCCTCAACCGATCCGCCGGGTTGGCATAACCAATATTCCCGCCGCCGGAGCCATCAACTCCACCGCGCTCGATATGGCCCAGTGGCTCCGGTTCGTGCTGGCTGCCGGTCGCCGAGGTACCTCACAGCTGATTAAATCGAAGACGCTCGGACAGATTCTGTCGCCCCAATCCATCGTCGGAGCGCCGGACTCGCTGCTCGCCCGGTTCGTCAACTTCACCATGTACGGGCTCGGCGTGGAGATCCTGGACTACAAGGGCCACAAAGTGGTCGAGCATGGGGGCCGCGTCGATGGGATGATATCGCGCTTTGCCGTCGTCCCCGACCAGAAGCTTGGGGTGGTGGTGTTGACGAATACGAGCGGCGCCGCGGGTCTGCCCCCTGAGCTGCCCGAAGCGCTGGTCTATCGGGTGCTTGACATGTATCTCGGCGGGGAGAGGCCGGACTGGAGCGCCGAGTTCCTCGCGGAGCGGAAGGCTGTCCTCGGACGCCGGGCCTTAGCCGCGGCCCGACTCGACTCCACCAGGGTCCTCCACACGCAGCCGTCCTTGCCGCTGCCAGCCTACGCCGGACGCTACGCTGGCCCGATTGGATCGGCTCCCCTGACCGCGGCCGACCGCGCTGAGATCATGCGTGGTGGGCCGTTCGCAACCGTCACATTCGAAAACGGGGCCCTCAAGCTAAAGGTCGGTCCGATCGCAGGCGCTCTCGAGCATTGGCACTACGACACCTTTCGCGTGTATTGGGATGTGATCGGGTATCTCTACCTCCACTTCATCCTCGACAACGCCGGGAAAGCCGTCAGGGTCCAGATCGATTTCGCGGGGGATTTCGAACGCGGTGATTGACCCATCGCGCCCGGCTGGAGCGTCAGGGTACTCACAGAAACACCTGCGGCCCGGTTCGCACCGGGCCGCAGGTCATGGAGGCGCAGGGAATCGAACCCTGGTCCGAATCAATATCCCTCGCCGTATCTACGCGCGTAGGCCGATCTTCTTGCTTTAGGTCCCGGCCCGCCTATCGACCAGGCTCTCCGGAACCGACCTCCTGCTATCTCGCCACGCAAGCTGGAGGAAACCAGCGCAGCTATCCCGGATTTTCGATCCGGTCGCGACGCCCCGGGAGGGCTTCGACAGCCGGAGGTGCGTGAAGCGAGACTAGCTCAGCTTACGCGGCCAATGCCAGTTCAGAGTTGGCAGTTAAAGCGTTCCAGAGGATTAACCAGGGCCTGGACCTGGGCGCGCAACAACGACTTCAACCGACCCGTCGAAACCGATCGCCCCCCTTTCTTACACCACCAATATAGCGAGGCTGGCGGCCACACCTAAAGACCGAATGACCTAAAGACCTACACAACAATAGCTTAGGTCTTTCGTCTTTCGGTCATGGGGTCCTTACGCTGCATCGCGCCCAGCCCTTTCGACTCGATTCCGGCCACTCGACTTCGCGTGGTAGAGCGCCGCGTCAGCCTGGGCGAACAGGTTGTCCCGCGATCTCGTGGTCTCCGGCCACGACGCCACACCGAACGACGCGGCGAGCGGCCACGACCTGCCCTGCCAGTTCCAGCCCGCCTGCTCGATGCGACTCCTGATACGCTCGGCGACGGCGAGGCCTTCCTCGAGCGTGGTCTTCGGCAGCCAGACGGCGAATTCCTCGCCTCCGACCCGCGCCGCGGTGTCGTTCTCGCGAACCAGGTCCTCGAGGATCCCCGCGATGGTCTGGAGCGCCGCGTCACCGGCGGGATGGCCCAGCGTGTCGTTGAGCGACTTGAAGCGATCGAGGTCGAAGCACACCAGGGTGCCGCGATCGATGTCGACGATCGACATCGCCTCGGTCATGCCGCGGCGGTTGCGAAGTCCGGTGAGCGGATCGCGCACGGCCTGCTCCACAAGCTCGAGGCGCTTCATGGAGTCCTCGAACCGAGGACCGGCGCGCTTGACTGCGTTCTCGAGGCTGGCCTTGTTCGGGCCCATCGGTTCGACGCCGCTGGGTGGCCAGACCACGACCGCGCCGAGGGGTTTCTCGTCGGCGGACAGGATCGGCAACACGAACGCGCGTCGCTCCCGGAGCCGGCGATCGGGCGGCAGCACGCCCATCGGGTCGTACGCCATCACCATCTGGGAGACTTCTCCACTCACGGCCAGGTCCACGGCGGAGCCGGGGACGGCGATGAGCCGCGCGAGGTGCGGATCTGCCCGCACCGACGTCGCCACCACCTGCGCGCCGCGAGGCCGGCGGATGGACA
>DATEOL010000324.1:0-2315 GCA_035274025.1 Gemmatimonadales bacterium
GAGCACTTCAGGTCCATGGCCCTTCGGCTTCACCTTCTCGAATACCTTCGCGATGCGGCCCCGGCCGTCGATGATAAACGTGGTGCGCAGGATTCCCATGTACTTGCGCCCATACATGTTCTTCTCTCCCCACGCCCCGTACGCTTCGGCGACCGCATGATCCACATCGGCGAGCAGGTGAAAGGGAAGACCGAGCTTCTTGATGAACTTCGCGTGGGAGCTGACGGGATCGGGTGACACCCCGAGGACAACCGCCCCGGTTTTCTTGACACCGGCGTAGTTGTCGCGGAATTCGCAGGCTTCGACCGTGCATCCGCTGGTGTCGTCCTTGGGATAGAAATAGAGCACCACCACCCGACCCTTGAGCGAATCGAGGGAGACGGTCGTGCCGTCGTCGGCCGGGAGCGAAAACGCCGGCGCCTTGGAGCCTGTTTCGAGCATGGTGACCAGTCCTGAAACCAGCGTTGGAGGGCTCTAAAGTAGCTACGTCCCTAACCGCCCCGGTTCACTTACTTCCGCTCCAGTGAGTCCGACCGTTCCGGGGTCCGGTTCACGACCGTGGCATTCACGGGGGCGTTTTCGACCAGGCGGTCGATGCCGCCTACGACGACCTGGTCTCCCAGCGCCACGCCATTCCGGATCTCGACGTAGCCCGGGGTGCGGACACCGAGCTCCACCCGCTTCCGACTCGCCTTTCCGTCCACCACGGTCCAGAGGAAGGCGCCGCCCTGGATCTGGGTGATGGCGTCTTCGGGAACGACGATCGCGTGCTGCCGGATTTCGGTGGCGAGGCGTGCTTCGATGAACATGCCGGCCTGAAGGGCGCGATCGGAATTCGGCACCACCGCCTTCACCGTGATGGTGCGGCCGGGGAGCTGGACCTGCGGATCGACGAAGTCGACCGTGCCGCTGAAATTGCGGCCGGGAAGTGCCGCGACCTGGAACAGCACCCGCTGTCCCACGCGGAGCCGGTCGGAGTAGCGCTCCGGAATCTGGAACGAAGCGCGCTGCGGGTTGACGGTCTGGAGCGTGATCAGTTTCGTCGCGGTGGTGACGTAGTCCCCGACGCTCACCAAGCGGGCGCCGGCGACCCCGCCGAAGGGCGCGCGCACCGTGGTGCGGTCGAGACGCACCTGGAGGAGCTCGAGTGCCGCCTGGGTGCTTCGCATCTGGGCTTCGGCGCGCTCGAGGTCGGCCGGCGCGGCGGCCTTCTCGGCCAGCAGCCCGCGGGTGCGGTCGAGCGCCTGGCGGGCCAGGTCGCGCTCGGCTTCTCCGCGGCTCACCTGCGCCTTGAGCTCGGCGTCATCGACCTTGAACAGCGGCGCTCCGGTCGCCACCAGCGAGCCTTCGCGCACCAGGATCTCGACCAGGCGGCCATCGATGTCGGGGCGGAGCTCGACCGACGACACCGCCTCGATCTGGCCGGTCGCCAGGATCGCGTCGATGACGGTGTCGGAGCGGGCCTCGGTCACCTCGACGGGCACGGGACCCATCTGTGCCCGCCCGCCTCCTCCCGGCGCGGCGGTGGCTCCGTTGCCGCTCTTGCAGGCGGCGAGGACGCAGAGAGCGAGTCCAATGGTCAGTCGGTCCGACAGATTTTTCACGGTTCAGTCCTGTCATTCAGCAGCCGGCGGCCGAGGATGGCCTCGAGCCCGGCGACTGCAAAGCGTGTGGCATAGCGGGACTGCACCAGGCTTGCTTCCGCCTCGGTGAGCCGGTCCTGCGCTTCGAGCAAGTCGAGAATCGTCGTCGCGCCCGCGCGGTACCGGGTATCCTGGACCCGGAAATTTTCCCGCGCCACAAGCACGGCGTTGCGGTCGAGGTGGAACGACGCCCGGGCGGTGAGGAAGGCGTCGTATGCGGTAGTGACATCGGCCTCCGCCCCGCGCTCCAGGTCCTCCCGTACCGCGCGCGCCACATCCCGGCTGGCCCTGGCGCGGACGACGTTGAGCTCGCGGATGCCGTTGTCCCAGAGCGGAATCGCCACGGTGAACACCGCGGAACGCCGCCGCGTCGCGTCGGGAAACCAGTCCTCATCGAACATCGAGTAGCTGCCCGAGATCGACGCCGTCGGGATGTAGGCCGTCTTGCGGGCCTTGAGGATCGAGCTGGCCTGCGATTCGTTCGCCCGCGCAATCCGGTATTCCGGGCCCTGCTGCAGCGCGAGCGTCACCGCATCGGGCAGGGAAACCGGGAGGTCCGGGACATCGGCGGTGTCGAGCGGCACAGCGTCCACCGCGCCGCGGCGCCCGGTCAGCCGGCCGAGCTGCAGCCCGGTGGACCGGACGGCGGCTTCCGCGCGCAGGAGCGAGACG
>DATEOL010000325.1:0-6474 GCA_035274025.1 Gemmatimonadales bacterium
TCACCCGGCCGGCTTTCACGTCGCGGGTCACCGACATCGTGACCGAGTGGGCCAGCTCGCTCCGCCAGCACCTGCTCGATCGCTACCTGCTTTCGCTCGAGCCGATCCCCCCCGACAGCCTGCGTCCGATCTGGTTTGACACCGACGCACCGACCCTCTGGCTCACGTTGCCGCAGGTGCACCAGTTCCTCGAGACCCTGCGCGAGGTGAATCGCGCCCTGCCACCCGCGAAGCGCATCCGCCTGGTCGGTGGCAACCAGGGAGTGGACTGGTCGAAGGTGAAGGTCACCGAAGACCTGGCGCCGTATCCGTTCAAGACCAATCTCCTGCCTCATCTTCTCGTCGAACACCTTGCGAAGGTGCCGGGCAATCATACGCTCGTCGTCTACGGCGACGCACATATCCACTACAAGGGCAACAATTTCATGGGCGACCTCGAGGCCGCGCTCGGCCGCGACAAGCTGTTCGTGGTGGGCCGGATCGGCGAGCTGAACCCGTCCGAGATCAACTCCATTGTGGCCGCGGGTGATCCGAACCGGCCGTTCTTCGCACTCGCGGACCGCTTTCCGCTCGGCACTCCCTGGCCTCCGTCGCTCCGCGTCGCCCAGAATGAGCAATCGCCCCGGCTGGCCGATTACATGGACGCCTTCGTCTACCTCGGTCCCGGCGCTGACCGGAGCCTGGTCGGAAGCATCCCGCTCACAGCCGCGGAGAAGGCCGAGCTCGCCCGCCGGTCGGCGATAAGCGCCTTCGCGACCGATCCGCAGAAGGCCATGCGAATTCGATATGCTGGAAAGGCGCGGTGGTTCAGCACCCATCCCAGTGACTTTCCATCCCGGCCCTGATGTCCCATGTCCATAGATCGACGCACCTTCGTCGCCTCGGCGGCAGCGCTCGCCACCGGGGCCGCCCTCGATTCGCGCGTGACGCGGAATCCCGTGACCTCCTCCAGGGACGATGACCCGCTGGGCGTCCGGGCCGATTTCCCGCTCGTCGCGACGCGGACCTTCCTGAACGGGGCCTACATCACGCCGAGCCCGACCCCGGCGATCGCGGCGGCCCGTGCGTTCGTCGAGGCGCGGGCCCGGCCGATGCTGGTGGGTGACCTGCTCCGGAAGAGTGGTGAGGTTCGCGCGCAGTTCGCGCGTCTCGTGCATGCGGATCCCCAGGAGATCGGGTTCGTGTACGCGACGACCGAGGGAGAGAACATCGTCGCCAATTCGGTGTCGATGAATCCCGGTGACAACGTCGTGATCGACGACCTCTGCTACGACGGGGCCCTCGTCGTGCATCGCGAGCTCGCGAAACGGCGCGGGATCGAGCTCCGTATCGTGGGTCACCAAGGCGGCGCGGTGCAGCCCGAGGATATCGCGGCCCACGTCGATCGGCGGACGAAGCTGGTCTCGGTCTCCTGGGTGTCACATCGGAATGGCTGGCGTCATGACCTGCGCGCGGTGGCCGACATTGCGCATGCACAGGGCGCACTGATGCACACCGACGCAATCCAGGGGATCGGGACCATCGACCTCGACGTGCGCGCGGCGGACGTCGATTTTCTCTGTGCCGGCACGTACAAGGGCATGCTCGCTGGATTCGGCATCGCGCCCTTCTACCTGAAGCAGGAGCTGCTGGGCCGCCTGGTGCCCGATCGATACGGGATCTTCGGCGTGTCGAAGGAGCTGCCGGATCATCGCTTCGAGATCGATCCGACCGCGGGTCGCTACGACTACGCCACGCTGCCGTTCGCGGAGGTTCATCATCTGGGTGCGTCGCTGGCGTACCTGGAGAAGATCGGAGTCCCGCGTATCCAGGCGCACGTGCTGGGACTGGCGCAGCGAATGCAGGAGGGGCTGCTCTCGCAGGGCTACAAGCTCTTCACCCCGGCGGGGAATCAGTCATCGATCGTGAGCTTCTACATCACGCGGCCGCAGGCGGAAGTGCAGGCCGCGTTCGACGCCGCCGCGATCGACGTGACGGTCCGCGAGGGACACGTCCGCGCGTCGACAGCAATCTTCAACAACACCGCCGAAGTCGACCGGCTGCTCGAAGTGACGGGTCGACTGACGTGAGCGGCAAGCGGGAAGCGGGAAGCGGGATGACACTCCTTACTGCTCACTGCTCACTGCTCACTGCTCACTGCGGAGCGTCGTCGCCAGAATAGCAGTGCGGTAATCGCTCCCGCGACCGCCAGGGCCGCTCCAAACTCCGTCGTGAGCCAGGGCGTCCGTCCGGTGCTTACCGTGATCCGGTCGAGAAATCCCTGGATATACAGGTTGTGCGAAGCGTGCATCAGGGCCGCGGGCCAGACGCTGCCCGAGCGCAGGCGCAGCCACGCGAACGCGAACGAGATCCCCACCACCATGGTGGTGAAGCACAGCAAGGCCCACCAGGTCGCCGTGCCCGCGTTGTAGTTCGCCAGGATGATCAGCGGGTAATGCCACACCGACCAGGTGAGTCCACTGAGGATCGCGGTCTTGGTGAATGAGAACCGCTGCGCGAGGGCGGGCACCAGGAAGCCGCGCCAGCCGAGCTCTTCGCCCGTCGCGGAAAGGGTGCTCTGCAGTGAGCCAAGAACCACGAAGGTGAAGACCGGGGTGGTGAAGCGGGCCAGATCGACCCCGCCCTGGCCCGTGAGCCAGACGACCGCGTACGCGATCGTCGCGTACGCCACCGGCAGGAAGTAGCCGAGCAGGAGCCAGCGCGGCTGGCCCGGCGTCCATCCCTGTCCCCGCACGTTGCGCTGGAAGAGGAGTCGCGTGATGATCGCGCTCAGGCCGGGACACCACATCAGATAGAGAATGAGTGGCTGTCCCTGCCCTTTTCCCGCGATGACGAGGTACCAGAAAATCGCGCTCAGCGAGAATGTGAGCCCGAGGTAGGTGGCCAGGGCGGACCGGCTTACCGGCTGCTGGTCGTTCACGGGAGGGTCCTGTCGCGGGGAGGTGGGCTCAAAGGTAGTTTACGAGACTACCCGGTCGGGACTGCTATGGCGAGTCAGGGCGGCTCCCACCTCCCTCGGTGGCCGAAGGTCCTGGTCACGATCCTGGGGTGGTACAGTGTCGTCGGAGGCTTACTCTCCCTCCTCGGATACATCATCGACCTCCCCAGGCTGGCCGACTGGGGCGGCACCACCATTGCCATCCAGCCCAACACCGCGGTCGCGGTCTTCGCCACCGGCGTCGCCCTGCTGTCGCTGGCGAGCGCCCGGCTTCGCATCGCGACGATCTCCGCGGCTGTCGTCGCGTTCATTGGAATGACGGCGCTCTTCCAGTACCTGAGTGGCATCAACCTTCACTTCCTGAACACCCTGCTCCTGTTCGATCGCACCTGGGGCCGCACCGGTGTGCTCTCCCCCGGGCGCATGGGACCCGCGGGGACGCTCTGCTGGACCCTGCTCGGCACATCGCTCCTCCTCCTCTGCCGCTCCCGAAGACGGGTGGATTACGCCGGCCCCTTCTTTGCCGTGTTCACCTTCGGCATGGCCCTGCTGTCCATGACGGGGTATCTGTACGGGGCGAGCACGCTGTACGCGACGCCGAGCTCCACGCTCATGGCCCTCCAGACCGCGACCTTTGTCGCGGCCGCGTCCCTCGGCGTGATTGCCCTGGCCCCCGACCGGCCACCGATGCTGTGGCTGGTCGACCGCGGGACAACCGGCTCGATCGCGCGGCGTACCACCCCCCTCATCGTGGTCGTGCCGATCGTGCTGGGCTGGCTCCGCCTCCGCGCCGAGACCGCGGGACTCTTCGACGTGCGCTTCGGCATCGCCATCCAGGTGCTGGTGTTCATCTTCCTCCTGCTCGCCCTGCAGGCCTGGAGTCTCGCCACCATCTCGCGGCATGAGAGTGCGCTGCAGACCAGTGAGAGCCGCACCGCCGCGGTGCTGAGCAGCATCACCGATGGGTTCATCACCCTGGACCGGGAGTGGCGCTACACCTATGTGAATCCCGAAGCGGCACGGCTGCTGCAGAGAGATCCTGCATCCCTGGTGGGACTTCGAGTCTGGGATCTCTTTCCCCAGTCGGTGGGAGACGATACCTGGGACTACCTGCACCGCGCGGTCCGCGAGCAGCAGAGCCTCTCCTATGAGCACCTCAATACGATCTTCAACCGCTGGTTCAGCACCCGGGTGTATCCGACGCCCGATGGGGGCGTCGCCGTGTATTTCCAGGACATCAGCGCGCGAAAGGATGCCGAGCGCCAGATCGACGCCGACCTCGCCACCATGTCACGGCTCCAGGGACTCAGCACTCAGCTGGTCCACGCGGGGGACCTGCACGCGCTGCTGCGCGAAATCATGCTCGCCTCCAACGAGCTGCTGGGGACGACCCGCGGGAATATCCAGCTGTACAATCCGGAATCCGACGCGCTGAACATCGTGGTGCACCAGGGATTCGGCCATCGCTTCCTCGAGCGGTTCGCCGAGTCGGGGCACGCCGTGATCTGCGGGCGCGCGGCGGCGCGGCAGGAGCGGGTGATCATCGAGGACCTCGAAGCCGAGCCGGAGCTCCAGGGCACGCCCGACCTCGAGATCCTGCGGGCAGACGGGATCCGCGCGATCCAGTCGACCCCGCTGGTGACGCGGGACGGCCGGCTGCTGGGCATGCTGAACAACCACTGGAGCGAACCGCATCAGCCTGCGGCGCGCGAGCTGCGTTATGTCGACCTCCTCGCGCGGATGGCGAGTGATTACGTCGAGCGCACCCAGTCGGAGCAGAGCCTGCGCGACGCCGACCGCCGCAAGAACGAGTTTCTCGCCATGCTGGCCCACGAGCTCCGGAACCCGCTCGCGCCGATCGGCAACGCGGTCGAGGTCCTGCAACGCTCGGGGGTCGACGACGACCGGGTGGAACAGGCATCGGGCATGCTCGACCGCCAGGTGCGTCAGCTGGTTCGCCTGGTCGACGACCTGCTCGACATGAGCCGGATCACCAGCGGCAAGATCGAGCTCCGGCGCGAGGTGGTCGAGCTGGGCGCCGTCATCAACCAGGCGATCGAAGGGACCCGGTGGCTGGCCCAGAGCATGGAGCACGAGCTGCAGGTCACCCTGCCGATGCACCCGCTCCGGCTGCGCGCCGACCCGGCGCGGCTTTCCCAGGTTGTGTCCAACCTGCTCACCAACGCCTGCAAATTCATGGACCGGGGGGGACGGATCCACCTTACGGTCCGGGACGAAGGCAGCGAAGCGGTCATCAGCGTGCGCGATGAGGGGATCGGCATCCGCCCCTCGCAGCTGCCGCTCATCTTCGACCTTTTCATGCAGGCCGACACCTCGCTCGAGCGCACCACCAGCGGACTCGGCATCGGGCTCACCCTCGTGAAGAGCCTGGTCGAGCTCCACGGCGGCTCGGTGGAGGCGCGGAGCGACGGCGCGGGACAGGGAAGCGAATTCACCATCCGGCTGCCCGGCCTGCTCGAGCGCGGTCCCGCGCCGTTGCGCGAGCTCACCGGAGCCCACGCCGGTGAGGGACGGGGCCAGCGCATCCTCGTCGTCGACGACAACCGCGACAGCGCCGAGTCGCTTGCGATGATGCTGCGCCTGTCGGGATATGACGTCCACAAAGTCTACGACGGGCTGGTCGCGGTCGAGGTCGCCGCGAAACTCCGGCCCGACGTCATCCTGCTCGACATCGGGCTGCCGTCGCTCAATGGATACGACGTGTGCCGGCAGATCCGGCAGCAGGCCGGTCCGGGCGAGGCACTCATCGTGGCCCTCACCGGCTGGGGACAGGATGGCGACAAGCGACGCTCCGCCGAGGCGGGTTTCGATGATCACCTGGTGAAGCCGGTCAACCTCGGAGTCCTCCTGGGGCTGATCAACTCCAGGGTCTCCACGAAGGCCTGACTCCATGAGCGACTCTCCGACCCGGGATCACCTTGCGGTCGAGCGTGTGCTCTTCTTCAGCGCCGTGTTCGCCATCGCGATCACGCTGCTCGTGATCGAGATCAAGGTGCCGGTGCTCTCTTCTTCGTCGCGGCCATGCCGTTCGCCTCGGCGCTCATGAGCGAATACTTCGGCTCACGGCTCGCGACGACGGTCTATGCGCTGGTGTTCGCCGGTTTGGGACTCGCGAAGGCGGGTCTCTGGCGCCACGCGGTGCGGCGCAACCTGGTCGACAGGTCCGCGCCCGACACGGTCCGCATCGGCGGCCGCGTCTGGGCGACACCCATCACCGCGGGCGCCGTGGCCGTTGCCGCGATGGCAGGAATCCCGTGGCCGGTGATGGGTTTCATGTTCATCCCGCTCGTCGCCCACCTGCTCGATCGCCGGGCCCGCCAGTCCGCCCCCGCGCTGGAAACCGGCGAGGCCTGAGCCGGTGACGCTCGCGTACCCGCATGCGATCGACAACGTCGCCGGCCGACAACAGCGAGTTCTTCCTCGGTGCGCTGTACGATTCGACGAAACGGAACGGGGGCCGGATCAATCGGTGAAAATCCCGCTGCTATCTGAATCTGTGCATGGCAGTATGGATC
>DATEOL010000326.1:0-18825 GCA_035274025.1 Gemmatimonadales bacterium
CGCCCCGCACCAGGAACGAGGCGGACGGCATCTTCAGGAACGAGGGCGGGAGCCAGCTCATTCTCGACGTGACCCGATCGGGCGACAGGTACGCGTCGACGTTCGATATCGGCCTGGCCTAGGACATCGGCGGGCCGGGCAATGCCCGGCCCCTACTGGCTCGGTCGATAGGCGCGCTCCAGATTGGCCTTGATCTCCTCGAGGGTGAACCACCCCGGCTTGAACTCACCGCGAGAATAAAGAGCAGCCTGGTCAAAGTAGTGTCGCGATGAGGGGTCACCGCTCGCACCGAAGACGTGGATCGTCTTCGCCTTCACCACGGGACCGAATTCGACCACGCTGATGTAGGTCCCGCCGTGGACTCCGTACGGCCTTTTGGCCGTCGGGAATTCCACCGCGGTGAAGGTGAACACCGCTCCGTCGTTCCCGCTCACGCCTGGCACCGGCAGGCTCGGTGCCGAGTCCGACGCGCTTCCGCCCAGATCGTTCCAGCGCTGCAGGCGGCTCACTTCTCCATAGGGCACTCGCCACGATCCCCAGGTGCGGGTGATCGCGGCGACCGCGGAATCGAGCGCCGCTACCGGCTCCGGTGATCCGATCCGCTCGAGCCGATCACGGAAGGTGACGAACAGGGTCGTCGCGACCGAGGCGGTGCTCGAGCGCCGGTTCCACGCCCGGAGCTCGCGCACGGCGGAATCGAGCCGCGCGCGACGGGAGTCCCCCGATGGCAGGGCGTCCCAGGCCGCGAACAGCGAGGGGAGCGTGCTGTCGGCCCAGATCACGTGGGTGTCGAACGCGGCACGCTCCCAGTCCTCGAAGGTCCACCCCTCCTTCGCGCCGAGGATCCGCCGGGAGATCATCGACCGGCGGGAGTCCTCCTCCTGCACCATATATTTCGGGTAGTCGGATGGCAGGGGATTTCCCCGGTCGGTCAGGAGGAACGGCGTCCCGTTGCAGTTCTGCATCCAGCCCGAGACCGGGTTGGTGAGCTGGGGAAGCTCGTCGAATCCGTGCCATCCCTGCCATTCGGTCCGCGGATCCCGCCCCTCCACCGCCTCGGTCCAGTCGAAGGAAGGGTCCCGGCGCGGAACGGCGCCATTATATACGTAAAAAGTGTTGCCGTCCCGGTCGGCGTACATCGCGTTTCCGAACAGCATGTTCATCGGACGCATCGCCGCCCGGAACTCCTTCAGGTTCCGCGCCCTCGTCATCGCGTACCACTCGCCGACCCATCCGTCGGCAGCGAGCTTCGCCATCCTGACCGCGAGCGGGCTGCTGCCGCGGGTTCCGATGATCGGGCCGTGATGGGTCTTCCGAAGGGTCAACGTCCGGGATTCCACACCCGCCGCGGTCCGGACCCGGATCGAGTCATGCCATTCCACCGCCTCGCGGTACCCGCTTCCATATCTATAGGAGAGCGGTCGGGCCGGGTCGTCGAAGGTCTCGAGGTACAGGTCGCTCAAGTCGGCGGCGTTGTCGGTGCTGACCCACCCGACACTTTCGTTGTGTCCTACATAAGGAAAGGGAAACCCGAACCGGGTGTAGCCGGTGAAGTTCCATCCCTCGTCACTGTGGACGTGTCCTTCGTAGACCTGACCCGGACCGAAGAACGCGAGGTGGGGATTGATGAAGAGAAGGGCGTGGCCGGAGGCGCTTCGCGACGGGCTTACCACCCAGCCATTGGACCCGTTCTCGCGCCGGAGCTCGCCGTCGTCGGGGCCGGCGTGCCCGGCCAGAAGGAACTCGCCACGCCGGACGCCCGAGGCGAAGACGAACCCGTTCTGGAAATAGTTGTAGCGGATGAAGGCAAGCGGATACCAGGGCTCCATGCGGGTGAAGAATCCCCGACCGGCCCGCGGATGCTTCTCCATCCAGTAGTTGATGCCCGCCACGAACCCGTCGACCAGGGCACGCATCTTCGGATCAAGCCGGGCATGCTCTTCCCGCGCGAGCCGGGGAATCTCGAGCACCCGGTTGAGCCGGTCCTCCACCACGGCCCCTTCTCCATCCACTTCGGCGCGGCGTCCGACCGCGCGGATGAAGTTGTCTTCCAGCCGCGCGAAGTTGTCCTCGGCCTGGGCGAAGCCGAAGCCGAACGCGGTCGCGGCGTCGGTCTTGCCGAAGACGTGGGGGACGCCCCAGGTGTCGCGGTAGATCGTGACCTGGGTCGCGAGGCTGGGCGGCTGCCGCGGGCCGCTGACCGGAGCGACGGCGAGGATGGCGGCGAGTGGCAGGAGTCTCACAGGTCTCGAAGGTCTCGAAGGTCTCTATCAAGGTACTGGAGTCCGGAAACCCGTGAGACGTTGGAGACGTTGGAGACCTTGGAGACGCTAACATGCGGATGTAGCTTCGAGCATCCCCACCTGAGACCCGATGCCGACTGCCGCCAGGTCATGCCCGTCGTGCGCGACGCCATTGCCCGAGGAGGCCCTCTTCTGCCTGCATTGCGGCGCCGCCACACCCACTGAGCCCGGCGTGCCGCAGCGCACCGCCACGACCGGCCTGGTCGAGGTGGCGCGGGTCAGGAAGGCGCTCGCCTCGCGGTATCGGGTCGAGCGGGTGCTGGGCGAAGGCGGGATGGCGACGGTCTACCTGGCGATCGATCTCAAGCACAACCGGAAGGTCGCCCTCAAGGTCATGCGGCCGGAGCTGGCCGCCACGCTCGGCTCCGAGCGGTTCCTGCGCGAAGTCGAGATCGCGGCGCGGCTCAATCACCCGAACATCCTGCCGATGCACGACTCGGGGGAGGCCGAGGGTCTTCTCTATTACGTCATGCCGTACATCGACGGCGAATCCCTGCGCGACCGGATCAAGCGGGAGGGCCAGCTGCCAGTTGAGGAGGCGCTCCGGCTGGCGCGCGAAGTAAGCGAGGCGCTCGCCTACGCGCACTCGCAGGGCGTGATCCATCGCGACATGAAGCCAGCCAACGTGCTGCTCTCCGCCGGTCACGCGCTGGTGGCGGACTTCGGGATTGCGCGCGCGATGGGCGGCGACGCGATCACCCATACCGGGCTCGCAATCGGGACGCCGCAGTACATGTCCCCCGAGCAGGCAATGGGGAGCCCGGTCGACGGGCGCACCGACGTGTACGCGGTGGGCGCGGTGCTCTATGAAATGCTCGCGGGAGACCCGCCCTTTGGCGGTTCCAATTCGCAGGCGATCCTCACCAAGAGCCTGACCGAGCCGCCCCGTGCGCTCAGCGCGTCGAGGCCCGCAGTCTCCCCAGCCCTCAATACGCTGGTGCAGCGCGCCCTGGCCAAGGACCCGGATGGTCGGTTCCCCGACGCCAAGGCATTTGCCGAAGCGCTCCAGCGCGGCATCGATCAGGCAAGGCAGTCATCCGGAACAATCGAAGTGCAGAGCGGTGTTTCGGCCGGCCTGATCTGGGGACTCTTCGCGGGCGCGTCGGCGATCGCGCTCATGCTGGCGTTCCTCCTGGTGCGGAGCCGCGGGTTGCCGTCATGGACGCTGGCGTTCGCGCTGGTGCTCCTCGCGATCGGGGCCGCGGTGCTCCTCGCGACCGGGCGGGCGGAGAAGCGGCGGGCCGGTGGGATCGAGCCGCGGGGACTCGAAAAGCGGCTGACCTATCGCAACGCCGCGATCGGTGGCGTGCTCGCGATGATGCTGTGGGCCCTGGTGTCGACGACGCTGACGCTGGGCGGGACCCGCAGCGGCAGCGGGACATCGGAATCTGCCTCGGGTGCGGTGCGGCTCGCGGTGCTTCCGTTCGAGAATCGCGGCGACCCCGCCGATGCGTATTTCGCCGACGGCATTGCGGACGAAATGCGGGGGAAGCTGGCGAGCCTCGGTGGCTTCCAGATCACCGCGCGAAGCAGCTCGGACCAGTACCGCCAGACCACGAAGAGTCCGCAACAGATCGGCCAGGAGCTGAGCGTCGACTACCTGCTCTCGGCGACGATCCGGTGGGCCAAGGGCACCGGCGGCAAGGACCGGGTGCAGGTGGTGCCCGAGCTGATCAACGTAAAGAACGGCGGCGTAGCGTGGCAGCAGAGCTTCGACGCGGACCTCACCGACGTGTTCCAGGTACAGACCCAGATCGCAAGCCGGCTGGCCGGCGCGCTTGGGGTGGCGCTCGGGTCGCAGGAAACCACGAAGCTGACCGAGCGGCCGACGGAAAACCTCGCCGCCTACGACCTCTACCTGAAGGGTCGCGCCGTCACCGGGGCCGATGCCGTGTCGCTGCGAACGGCCCTCCGGTACTATGAACAGGCGACGACGCTGGACTCCTCGTTTGCGGATGCCTGGGGCCAGATGGCCGCAACCCTCCTCACGCTGTACGCCAACGCATCCCCGGATCCTGACTTCGCGGCACGGGCGAGGCGGGCAATCGACAAGGCGAAGGCCCTGGCGCCGGACCAGGCAATGCCGCACACGGCCGATGTGATGTACGCGTATACCGTCCTCCACGATCCGGTGCGCGCGCAGGCGGCTGTCGATGCCGGCCTCAAGGTCGCGCCGAACGATCCCGGCCTGCTTGCTCGCGCCGCCAACGTGGAGCGGGCCTTCGGACGGTATGAGGAGGCGCTGGCGCATCTCGAGCGGGCGCGCCGCCTGGACCCGAGATCCGTCGGCGTCGCCTCGAATCTTCAGAACACCCTGCTCTGGTTGCGGCGGTACCCGGAAGCCCTCGGGGCCAGCGAAGCGGCCCTGTCAATCACTCCGGGAGACCTGAGCGTGACCCAGGACAAGGCGATGATTTATGTCGCTCAGGGTGACCTTGCCGGCGCCCGCGAAGTCATCCGGCAGGTGTCACCCACCGTCGCGGCGCCCACCCTGGCGACGTTCTTCAGCATGTACTGGGATATGTACTGGGTGCTGGAGGAGCCGCTGCAACAGGTTGCCCTGCGACTCACGCCCAGCGATTTCGATGGCGACCGTCCCACCTGGGCCGTCACGATGATGCAACTGTACGGCAGCAGGGGAGACAAAGCACGCTCACTCGCGTACGCGGATACCGCACACGCCGAGTATGTGAAAGCGCTCAAGGAGACACCCGAGGATCCCCAGCGCAATGTGGTTCACGGACTCGTGCTCGCGTATCTCGGCCGGAAAGCGGAAGCGATCGCCGCGGGCGAGCGGGGCGTGGCCCTCCTGCCCATCAGTCGCGACGCGGTGAACGGCACGTACTATGTGCTGCAGATGGCGCGCATCCACGCGATGGTCGGTGAGCCGGAAAAGGCGATCGATGCGCTGGAGCAGCTGCTCCGGATGCCATTCTACCTCTCGCCGGGCTGGCTCCGGATCGATCCGACGTTCGCGATGCTCAAGGGGAATCCGCGGTACGAGCGGCTTCTAAAGACCTAAAGACCGTGTTCAGCGGGCTGAGTCCGAGGTCAGGGGCTTCGCAAGCCCGTTAAGTACCGCCGCCGCCCGCACGATGTCCCCGGTCGCGGCGAAGTCCACCGCGATCACGTTCGGCACCCTCCCCCGCTCCTTGCGGCACTCGTTCGCCCGCGCAACCAGCACCGATTCCGCGTTCACGATCACCGCGTTGCTCGGCTTGGGCGACGGGCTCGACTCGATCCAGTGGTTGATGAGGAAGAGCGGACTCTTGTCGTCGCCGCGATTCGCCTTGCAGCTGAACTGGCCCGGCTCATGGAAGGTGTACGGGGTCTCCTGGAAGGTTTCCCATGCCGGGTGATACCACGGGAGTCCGCCGGTGTCGTGCTCGCCCAGGACGATGAGGCGCTGGTTGGTGGCGATCAGCTCCCGCAGGGTAGGAAACGGTCCCCGGGTCGGGCCGAGGTACATGTACTCCATCAGCCCGTTCCGGGTGAACGCCTCCTCGACCTCTTTCGGCGGCACATAGTCCTCGAGGATCAGCATCACCACGTCGGACGGGCGGTTGACCAGGAATTCCTTGATCTGCGCCAGCGCGGTGTCGACCGGGAGCGCGCCCAGCTCGCAGAAGCCATGACACATGTAGACCCCCGTCGGGCCGCCGGCGCCGACCAGGCGGTCCCGAATCCGCATCGCGGCGGCGAATGCCTCCGGGCCGATGGCTTTCTCGAACTTGGCGCGGTCCTCTTCCTTGGCAAACACCGTCTTCACGCGATCGCCCACCAGGTTGCCGTCCCACACGTCGATCATGAACGCACGGATTCCGCGGCGAAGCAGCCCGGCGACATTCTGGTCCTGGTTGGGAAACAACCAGCTCGAATTGGTCGCCGAGCCCTGCGCGTTGTGCGCACCGGGGAAGGTGATCTGGTCGAAGGGCCGGTCGCAGAGCGCAGCCGCGCCGTTGCACTCGAGGAGGGGACCGGTCGCCGCCAGCACCTGCTGGGGACGGAACCGGAGCGCCAGGGTGAGCGCCCCCAGTCCGGCCGCCGCCAGCGCCACACAGATCACGGCAATCCCGAGCGCCGGATTGAGGCGGGGCGCGGGCTGATCGGTGTGGTGCGCCGGCGGAGCCAGCAGGACGACCAGCTGGTACACCGCCATCGCCAGCACCAGCGCTCCGGCCACGATTACGGCGCCCATCAGTGTGGCCAGCGGCGCCAGGATGCCGAAGAGCCCAAGCACGAAGAGGCAGATCACCCGGACCGCCTCCCTGCTCCGGGTCGGCTGCCGCGCGGCCAGCTCGCCGACGCCGCGGCGGATCGTCTGCTCCAAGATGAAGCTCTCGAGGAACGCCGCCGCGCCGGCCATCAGCATGAGCGCCACGGTCGCGATGCCGATGGCCCATGCCCGGAAGCCGCCGGCGAACGCGATCCAGACATCACTTACCGCGCCGCGGACCAGCGGATCGGGAATCGCCCCGATCACGGCCACCCGGCCCAGCGGGACGATGAGCCCGAGCAGCGCCGCGATCGCGAGCAGGCCGATGCTGGTGTCGAGAAAGGCCTGACGACGCCGCGGCGCGATGGCCACCGCCGTGATGACCAGCACGAGTCCGATGAGAAGGCCGATCCGGGCCAGCAGGCGGATCCGGTTGGCGACCCGGATGGTCGAGACCACCTTGCCGGCGATGTCGCCGGTGATCCTGGTGTCGATCACCGTACGCACGTCCGACGGCACTTTCGCGGCGAGCTCCGGGCTCACGCTCTCCAGGGTCCCGCGCAGCAGGACACCCACGTCGGGGACAGAGAGCAACACGTTCTTCGCTCCCTGCGACAGCATGACCCGGTGCGCCTCGGTGGCGGCGCGGCCGACCAGCGCCTTGAACGGTCCTGACTTCACCACGGCTTCGGCAAAGGTGGTGATGATCGGCTTGACGCCGGTCAGGTCGCGATTGGCGGCGACCACACCCTCGGCGATCTGCTGCGCCACGAATTGCGCCATCGCCGGCCGCTCGACCGCCGTGACGACCCGGGCGCTGAACGCGGCTTCGTTAAGGACGGTCCTGGCGAGGTAGGCCACAATGGCGGTAACCGCCATCATCACCAACCCGGCCAGAAGCAACAGGGTCGAGACGCGATGCCGGGGTGTGGGGGTCGGATTGTCGGTCATGGAATCGTTGTACTGCGAGAAGAGTACGCCCGCAACCTCAGAACACCTTCGAGTAGTTGTACTTGAACGAGAGCTGGACCCGGACCGTGGACGAGTTGAAGCCGTCGGAAAAGTTCTCCCGGTCGCCCCACTGCACTTCAACACCCGTCATCACGCCTGGCACCGGGGTGTACAGCAGGTTGCCCAGCGCGTACTGGCCCTTGCTGAATGCCGACGGTGACTGGTTCTCGCTGTTGTCGATGTCCTGCATCGAGTAGCCGATTGCGCTGCTGAATTTGGGGCTCCAGGTGTGGTCGAGGAACGCGGTCACGCCGAGGACCGGGAGGGCGACGCCACGAACGGGTGACAAGCTGCCGCCACCCGGATTGGGCTCGATACCGACGTCCGCGGGAGAGTCGTTCATGTAGTTCTCGACGCCCTCGCCGTAGGCGAGCTGCAGGTGCGCGGTGTTGGACGAGTTGAGCTTGATGTTCGAGCTGAGGTTGAGGCCCCACCCCGTCGCGTCTCCCTCGAGGTCGAGGGGGTCGTTGCCCAGGTCGTCCCACTTGATGTAGCGCACGATGCCGGCGAGCTCGATGTATCCCCACCGGGTCGCCTTGCGATACTCGGCGGAAAGATCGGGCAGCGGGAAACGCGGGTTCACATCCTGCAGCTCGATGCGGTCGGCGTAGATGCCGCCATCACCGCTGGCGCCGGGCCGCTCGAGCGCGATGGTGAGCCGGGAGTCGCCCTGGATCGGCATGTACCGGATCTGGATGTTCCGGAAGATGGCCATGCCCGTGGGTCCCCAGTACTCGACCGAGTTGGGGAAGCCGTCGATGTCCGTGAACGGGCTCCAGTACTGCCCCACCCCGAATTTCCCCAGCTCGGCGTAGGCGTGACGGAGGTGGAAGGTGGTCTCGCCCGCGTCGGTCCCCGCCCCGAACAGCTCGAATTCGAAGGTCGTCTTCACCTCCCCGAGGCTGGTCGGGATCCCCGCCTTGATCCCGAGCCGGGTCTGCCGCACGCTGAAGAACGTGCTGGGTCCCGGCCCGAATTCGTCTTGGAAGGATGGCAGCCTGGATGTGCGGAGCACGTCGAAGTACAGCGGGTTGCCTACCGTCCCGTTGATACCGGCATCGGTCATGATGTGGCCATAGAGCTCGACCCTTGCCTTCGCATCCTGGGCCCCGGCCTGAGGGGCCAGGGACGACACCACCAGCGACACAAGCGCAGCGCAACGCACCAGTCGGCTCCGGATGGGGTACCGGTTGCAACCTAGGACGGGGCCGGACCTCGAGCGTCCGGAGATCTACGCGGGGGAGACCCCGAAAAAATACTGGCCCGGACCACCTTATCTTCCGGCCAACGTGTGGAGTTCCGTGCCGACAGCGCCAACTCAGGATCTGGACCTTCTCGTAACACCGCGGACGACGCTCCATCCGGCGGAAGGGCGTCCGGGCTGGCCGATCCTCATCACCGCGTGGCTGGCCGTGTTGTTCGGCCAGTGGGGGTCGGTGCTCCTCTGGGTCCCGCCGTCACAGCAATCCACCATCTGGCTTCCGGGCGGCCTCCTCCTCGCGATCCTGGTGCTGACCGAGGCGAGGCTCTGGCCTCTGGTCCTGCTGGCGGCGGGAGCGGGCCAGGCCACGCTCTTCATGTCCCTCGATCTCCTGACGCCGGCAATTTCGCTGGTGATGGCCATCGAGCTCACGTTGGTCGTCGCGACGACCGCGTGGGCCCTGAAAAGGGTCGTGGAACAGCCGGTCAGCCTCGGTACCTTCCGGGAATTCGTGACCTACCTTGGCGTCGTCGTCCTGGGGGGAGCGCTACTGGCCTCGGTCGTGTTTCTCGCCGGCGCCCATCTCCTTCACTATCGCCCCGCGACCTTCCTGGTCTGGCGAGCCTTCGGGCTCTCGGTGCTCCTCAGCTACCTGATGGTCACCCCCGCCGTCGTGCTCCTCGTCCGCAACATCGACCGCTTGCTTGCCGACACCCCGGCGCGACGGCTCGAAGGGCTGATGCTCACGCTGCTGATGACGCTCGCGTCGGGAATCGTCTTCGGGGGAGCCACTGGCCGCGAATATCTCTGGCCCCTCTTCGCGGTGGTCATCCCCCCATTGCTCTTCTGGGCCGCCGGAAGGTTTGGCCCCCTCGGCGCGGCGGGCTCCGTGCTGCTCGTCACCCTCATTTCGACCTACGGAACCGCGCGGGGACTGGGTCCCTTCAACTTCGAGACCGCGGCGAAAAACACCCTCACGCTGCAGGTGTTCATGCTGGGCACCGCGCCTCCGCTCATGGGGCTGGCGGTGATCCTCGCTGAACAGAATCGCACCATGGGGATCCTGCGGCAGACCCACGAGCGGCTCCGGGACCTCAACCGCGACCTGCTGGCCGCGCGCGAGACCGAAGCGGGCCGAATCGCCCGGGAGCTGCACGACGACATCGGCCAGCGACTGGCGCTGGTGTCGATCGGCCTGAGTCACCTGCGCAAGGTGGTGCGGCCTGCCGAGACGGGGCCACTGGGGGAGATCGCCAAGCTGCAGGAGCAGACCAGCTCGATTTCCAAGTCCCTCCGGGAGCTCTCGCACCAGCTCCATCCGACGGCCCTGCAGCACACGGGGCTCGCCGTGGCGCTCCAGATGGCCTGCGACGAAGTGTCCCGGATCACCGGACTCGACGTGCAGCTCGTCGCGGACGGCGACAGCGCGACGCTTCCCGGCGAGGTAGCGCTCTGCCTCTTTCGCGTCGCCCAGGAGGGGCTCAGCAACGCCGTGCGCCACGCGCGAGCCGATACCATCCGGATGTCGCTTCGCCGGCGGAATGGCGACGTGATGCTCCTCATCGACGACAACGGCGTCGGATTCGTTCCCGGGTCACCCCACACCAGGTCGGGCCTCGGACTGCACTCGATGTTGCAGCGCCTGAGCCTGGTCGGCGGTATCCTCACGATCGACAGCGCACCGGGAACCGGAACCCGGATCCGGGCCCAGGTCGTCCTCAACGGAGCTCCGAGTGCCTAAGCCGCGCGTCATCCTTGCGGACGATCATGCCATCGTGCGAGAAGGACTCGCGCTGCTGCTGGCCCCCGAGGTCGAGCTGCTGGCCACGGTCTCCAACGGCAACGAGCTGCTCGCGGCAGCGCGCAAGCACCGGCCGGACCTGATCGTGGCCGACCTCACCATGCCGGGCCTGGGCGGGCTGGAGTCGCTGCGGATCCTTCGCGGCGAAGGCGCATCGACGCGGTTCGTCATCCTGACCGTCCACGTCGACGCCTCGATCGCCGCCGAGGCGATCCGGGCTGGGGCCTCGGCGTACGTCGTGAAGGAGGCAGCAGGCGAGGAGCTGCTCCAGGCGATCCGCCAGGCCATGGCCGGCCGAACCTACCTGAGCCCGATGGTGTCGGGCGACGTCGTCCAGCGCCTGGCCCAGGGCACGCCAAGCCCGGCCGAGGCCCTCACGCTCCGGCAGCGGGAAGTCCTTCGACTCCTGGCCGAGGGGCACCGGGTCAAGGAGATCGCGGGAGAGCTGGGGCTCTCGGTCCGGACGGTCGAGACCCACAAGTACGAGATCATGCACCTGCTCGGCATCGACAACACGGTGGAGCTGGTGAAGTTCGCCATCAGGCAGGGCATCGTCAGTCCCTGAGCCCGTACTTTTTCGTAGGACCGGACACGTACATGTCCGGAGGTTGGACGCCTTGCCGGGCCCTACCTTCACGATGTGTCCCCTCCAGAACTGAGCGGTCCGTCCGGGCGCCCTCGCGTGCTGCTCGCCGACGACAACGCGCAGTTCGCGGCCCGAATCCGCGAGCTGCTCGAGCCAACGTGCGAGATCGTCGGAGTGGTCTGCAGTGGCGAGGAGCTGGAGCGCGCGGTCGATACCCTCACGCCAACGGTCGTCATCACGGACATCGCCATGCCGGGCGTGGGCGGACTGGTCGCCGCCCGGAACATCCGGGCGCGCAAGCCGGAGCTGCCGGTCATCCTGCTCACGGTGATCGACGCGAAACTGATGATCAAGCTCGCGCTGTCGTCGGGCGCGCTGGGATACGTCGTGAAGGAGGACGCTGGAGAAGAGCTGACGCAGGCCGTCGAAGCGGCGCTCGCGGGGAAGTCCTACGTATCATCCCAGGGGCGCCGCAGTCTTTCACAGGGTACCTGAGGAGCCGGGCATGGGCAAGAAGAAAAAGAAGGACAAGGACAAGGCCGGGAAGGCGGAAAAGGCTGAGAAGAACGGCAAGCCTGCGGCGCTATCCGGCAAGGAGTACGACGCGGAGCTCGAGAAGCTGCATGTCGAGCTGGTGAAGCTCCAGGACTGGGTCAAGCACAAGGGCCTCAAGGTCGCGATTGTCTTCGAGGGACGGGATGGCGCCGGCAAGGGTGGCGTGATCAAGGCGATCACCGAGCGGGTGAGCCCGAGGACCTTCCGCGTCGTCGCGCTCTCCGCGCCGACCGAGCGGGAGAAGAGCCAGATGTACGTGCAGCGCTACGTGCCCCACCTGCCGGCCGCCGGGGAGATCGTGATCTTCGACCGGAGCTGGTACAACCGCGCCGGTGTCGAGCGGGTCATGGGGTTCGCCACCGAAGACCAGGTGAAGAAATTCCTCCAGATGATCCCGCTGGTGGAGAAGTCGATCACCGAGTCGGGGGTCATCCTCATCAAGTTCTGGCTCGAGGTGACGCCAGAAGAGCAGACCCGCCGGCTCAAGGGCCGGATCGACGACGGCCGGAAGACCTGGAAGCTCACCGGCATGGACCTCAAGTCGTATAGCCGGTGGTTCGACTACTCCCGCGCGCGGGACGACATGTTCGCCGCGTCGGACACGCCTCACGCGCCGTGGTACGTGGTGCGCTCCGATGACAAGCGACGGGCGCGGCTCAACATCATCGCGCACTTGCTGTCATTGATTCCGTACAAGTCGCTGGACCGGGAAGCGGTGAAGCTTCCCAAGCGGGGAAAGGCGAAGGGGTACGTCGATCCCGACTATCCGTACAAATACATCAAGGAGCGGTACTAGTAGGCGGTTGGGCGGTTGGGGCGGTTGGGGCGGTTGGGCGCCTTAACCGTCGTAACCGCCCTAACCGCCGATTTTCTGGTACGCCGCAACCGCCGTTTCCAGATTGAAGTGCATGCGCTCGGGACCGAGAGTGGCCGCGAGTCCCGAGCGCTGCACCACATCCATGACCGGCGGAGTCAGTCCCACCAGCCAGACCGTCACTCCTTCCTGCCGCAGCCGGGCTTCGCCTTCGATCAGCGCCTTGAGCGCCGTGTATTCCAGGTCGAACACGCCACTCATGTGCACCGCCACCGTCCTGGCCCCCGACTCCGCGGCGAGCTGCCGCAGCCGGTCACCGATCCGGGCGGCGTTGGCGAAGAAGACCCGTCCGTCGACGCGCATCAGCAGCAGCCCCGGGAACGTTTCGTCGTCGCTGTGCTCCTCGTCGATCCGCCGGAAGACGTTGGTCCCGCGCTTCCGGCGCACTTCGTACACCGGGGGTGACGCGACCTGCTGCGCCATCGAGACCAGCGAGACGATGATCGCCACCAGGATGCCCTTGAGCGTGCCGAACAGCACCACGCCCGCGGTGGCGGCGAGCGCCCAGTAGAACTCCATCCGGCGCACCCGCAGGACCGCGCGGAATCCATCGAGCGAAATGAGCCCCACCGAGTACACGATGACCACGCCCGCGAGGGTGGCCTGCGGGAGCAGTCCCATCGGCTTCGCGAGGAACAGCATGATGAGCAACGCCGCGCCGGCGGTGACCAGCTCCGCCACCTGGGTCCTGGCCCCGGCCTGCCGGTTCACCGCGGTCTGGGAGGTGCCACCGCCCGCCGGCATGCTCCCGAGGAATGCGCCGCCAGCGTTGGCCAGGCCGGTCGCCAGAAGCTCACGATTGGGCTGCAGCGGCGGCTCATCGCTCTTCGCAAACGCGCGCGCCGCGGCCGCCGTCTCCGTAAAGCTCATGAGCGCGATGCCGAGCGCTCCGGGCCAGAGCTCCTTCACGAGGCTCAGGTCCGGCAGGTGAAATGATGGCAGGCCCTGCGGCACGTCCCCGACGATCTCTACACCGTGGTTGGTGAGGCCCAGGAGACTCACGGCCAGGATGCTGCCGGCGACCGCGATCAGCGGCGCGGGCACTTTCGGCACGAAATGCTCGAGGGCGATGAGCAGGACGATCGTGCCCATGCCGACTGCGACCACCGGCAACACGGCCTGGGGGATCGCCTGGGCGGTCGCCACCACGTTCTGGAAGAAAGAACCCTTGGTGATGTGCACGCCGAGGAGCTTCGGGATCTGGTCGAGCACGATGACGAGCCCAATACCCGCCTTGAACCCGATGAGCACCGGTTCGGAAATGAAATCGGCGACGAAGCCGAGTCGCAGGACGGACGCGGCCACCAGGATCACCCCGACCAGGAGCGTGAGGGTGACCAGGATGGCGATGAATGCCGACGCATCCCCATCGGGAGCGATCTGGCGCAGCTCGGCGCCGGTCAGGATGGCGATGGTCGTCGTGGTGCTGACGCTCAAGACCCGGGAGGAGCCCAGGAGCGCGTACACCACCATCGGCACCAGCACGGTGTAGAGGCCGACCTGCACCGGCAGCCCCGCGATGGTGGCGTAGGCCAGCGCCTTGGGCACGACGACAGCAGCCGCGGTGAGGCCCGCCACGACGTCGAAGCGTAGCCAGTCTTTGCGGTAGTCCTGGAGCCACGTTGCGATCATGGCTCGGAGCCTAGTAGGTGTAACTCACGTAGACCATCCCGTACTTGAAGCTCTTGCTCCGGTTCGTCAATTGCTGCACGGCATCCTGGGGATGCGCGAGGGCGGCGACGAGGCTCACCGTGAAGTTGTCATTGAGGCTCCAGTCGGCGTACCAGTCGAGCTCGGTCGCGACGTTCCTGGAGGTGACACCGGGGCCGAACGACGGCGGCTGGTCGAGCCTGAACAGGTATCCGATCACGCCAGTCACCAGGTTGTCCGAGGGATCGACCGCGACCTTCACCTGGTGCGACATCAGGTTCGAGTTGGAGAGAAAGTATTCCCCGGCGATCTCCCCCTGCCACCATTGTCCCCAGTCGATGAAACCGGGGAAGAGCATGTCGAAGTTCTCGTCGCGCTCGCTCGCCGGATCATCGCCCTCGAAATACGCGTATCGGTACGACACGCGCGGGGCCCAGCCTTCCTCGGTGACCTGGTACATGCCCTGAGCGGCCCATCCGGTCGACGCCAACAGGTCGCCATTCACTTCACGGGCGAATTCCAGCTCGAAGGAAAGCCCCGGGATACTCGAGAATGGCGTCGTGAAGGCACGCAGGTTGTAGACGTTCATGCCGTCGCGGGCCTCCAGCAGGTCCGGATCGCCTTGGGCGTGAATCCAGGCGGCCCCCAGCGTCGTGGACTCGCCGAGCGACAGCTCGTAGTTGAGGCCGGCGAGCTTGGTTCCGGTCTCGCGCTCCGGCACGTCCTCCCGGTCGAGGTAGAAGGCCTCGAGGCGATGAGGTCCGGGCGTGAATCGCGCGATCGCGGCGAACTCCCACGACTTGCGGGCGTTGCTCCAGTAACCGCCCCGCGTTCCCCCTTCGCCGCCGCCGTCGTAGACCAGGAAGCCGTGGCCCAGCTTGTACTCGGTGCGTCCGACCGTGAAATCGAGCTGGTCGGTTCGCCAGCCGACGGCCAGGTCCTCGACCTGGAACGACGACGCCTCCCGCCCGACCAGCGGAGGGGGCGCGGCGAAGGTCCGCTCGCCCACCGCGCTCAGCTGGCCGTAGAGCTCACCCTTCCCCGCTTTCAGGGTGGCCGTGAGTCCCGGCTTCACGAAGCTCTCGAACCAGTTGTCGCTCAGGTCACCCGAGGGATCGGGTCGGCGGTCGAGGTAGAGGGAATTGGCGAACCCGAACGCGCCGAGCCCCGCCTCGAGGGCGAACCTCCAGTGGACCTTTCCTGGCAATCCGGCAGGGCGCGCGGCGCTGTCCTGCGCGACCAGCGCGGGCGCGGCAATCAGCGCCAGCAGAAGCACGAAAACGGCGTGGCAGGTCCGGCGCGCAGGGGCCATGAGATCAGTCAATGGCTACCATACTTCCGCTGCGGCGGCTTCGGAAGAACTACGGTGCGGGTTGTCCGAAAAAGTACGGGAGCGCGCGTCCCGCTCTGGCGCGGTGAACCGTCAAGGCCGTAGACTCACCGATCCCTGTTCGCGGAGTCCCCCGGATGGTCACTACGCAGGAGTCTCCACTGCTGCGCTACGTGCTGATCGGCGCTGGCGTGGCGGTCATCGCGGCCGCCCTCAAGTCGGCGGCCTCGACGGTGAACCTGATCCTGGTCTCGGCCCTGCTGGCCGCCACGTTGTACCCGATGCCGGTGGCGCTCACCAAGCGCGGCATGAAGCGAGGCTCGGCGATCGCCCTCACCGCAATCGTCGCGGTCGCCGGGGGCATCCTGCTCCTGCTGGTTCTCGCGAAGTCGCTGAGCAACCTGTCGGAGAAGGTTCCGGCCTACAAGGCCTCGATGGCCACCCAGGTCGAGGGGCTGAGCGCGCGCCTGGCGACCCGGGGCATCTCGCTCGACCAGGCGCTCAAGCCCGATCCCGAGCGCTTCATGAATACGGTGGGTCGGCTGGCGCGTGCCGGCCTCAGCAGCCTGGGCTACGGCCTCTTTGCCCTGGTGCTCATCGTGCTGTTCCTTATCGAGTTCCCCCTCTTCGCGTCAGCCGAGTCGGGACCGGGGACCCTGCGATACCGGCTGGACGAGGCGATGCGTCTGGTCCGTCGTTTCGTCGGCTTGAACGGGACGATCGGGGCAGTCATCGCGGCCATCGACCTGGCCCTGATGCTGGTGATGGGCACCGACGCGGCCGCGCTCTGGGCCGTGATCTGCTTCCTGTTCGCCTTCGTGCCATTCGGGTTCATCCTGTCGGCCATCCCACCCGTCATCGTCACCCTCCTCGAGCATGGGGCGGGGCGGGCCGGACTGCTCTTCGTGCTCTTCTTCGTGGTGAACTTCATCGGCGACAACGTCATCAAGCCGAAGTACATGGGCGCCGGCCTCGGCCTGTCGCCGCTGGTGATCATTCTCTCGCTGATGATCTGGGGGGTGGTCCTCGGTCCAATGGGAGCGCTGCTGGCGATCCCCCTCACGCTGACGCTCAAGCAGATTCTTCCCGTCCTGACCGGCGAGTCCGCCGCGGTGAAAGGATAGGTCGATCATGGGCACGGAGACTCCCATTCTGGCGGTGCAACGTTACCTCGACGCTTTCAACCGGGGTGACGTCAAGACGATGGCCGCGACCTTCGCGGTCCCCGGCCAGATTCTCGATGGCATGGCGCCCCATGTCTGGCAGGGTCCGGCGGCAACCGAGGACTGGTACCGTGACGTGCTGATCGAAGGCAGGGAGCACGGGGCTTCCGGCTACATGGTCACCATCGGGGAACCGCTCCATCATGACGTGACGGGCGACAGCGCCTACGTCGTGGTTCCAGCGACCATGACATTCGACCTGAAGGGCGCCAAGGTCACGCAGTCCGATGCGGTGTTCACGGTTGCCCTGCGCAAGGTGGAGAACGGGTGGCGTATCGCGGCCTGGGCCTGGGCCAAAGGCAGACGCTGAGAATGGCGTTCAGGATCGTCGCCGCCGGTGCCATGGCACTCCTCGCCGCCGTGACACCGGTCGGCGCGCAGGTCCGAGGGGTCTATCCGCTTGGCATGAGCGCCGTCGGCGCCGGCTCACTCTTCGGAGGCGGGGTATCCTACGCGAACGCCTTCCTGTTCTACCAGCGCGATGAAATGAGGGGCCCCGCTGGCGAGCTGGTCGCGACGGGAAAGCAGACCGTGCTGATGGACCTCAACACCGTCGCCTGGGCCACGGCAAAACCGGTGATCCTGGGCGCTCGCTTCGCGCTCGCCGCGACGCTGCCCATTGCGAACAACTCACTTTCCTCCGATGTCCTTGGCCCCCAGAGCGGCGGCGGGGGATTCGCCGATTCCTTCTACCAGCCCTTCATGCTGGGCTGGACTCTTTCACGCGCCGATATCAAGGTCGCGTACGGGTTCCTGGCGCCGACCGGCGCGTTCGATGCGGGACGCAGCGACAACGTGGGCTCGGGTTACTGGACCCACGTGGTGTCCTCGGGCCAGACACTCTGGCTC
This sequence comes from Gemmatimonadales bacterium, assembly GCA_035274025.1. GTDB lineage: Bacteria > Gemmatimonadota > Gemmatimonadetes > Gemmatimonadales > GWC2-71-9 > SZUA-320. The sequence goes on from DATEOL010000326.1 coordinate 17,600, forward strand.
AACGCGTCCAAGCGGATCGCGCTCGCCGCATTTCAGATGTACGAAGTCCACGGCGAACAGGAAGGCACCGGGGTCAACCCTGGGGAGAATTTTGATCTGGACTGGTCGCTGACCGGGATCGTCACCCTCTCGGAGGGATTGGACCTGCAGTTGGGGCCGGCGGGCTACAGTCAGTGGCAGACCAGCGCATCCGAAGGACCGGACCTGGATACATCAACGCGATACCAGGTCCACGCGATCGGGCTGGCCGCCAACCTGCTTCTACCCGGACGGCGCGTCAACCTCGGAACCCGGTATCTCCACGAGCTGGAGGCCCGGTCAACGTTCCAGGGGTATTCCTTCCAGATTTTAGGGTCGGTGAATTTTTAGGGCTGGCCGGGCAATGCCCGGCCCCTACGCGGCGCGTTCCTGCGCGGGTACGGCCACACCCTTCGCGAGGTAGCGCGCGAACGGCATCAGGACGAAGAGCCCGACGATCGCGACCACCACCACCATCACCACGACTTTGGGATCCTTGAACCCGCTCGCGACCACGAGAGCGGCGGCGATGTTCCGCTGCGCGGTCCCCAGCGCGAGCACGCTGCGGGTGTCGCGGTCAGGACCGCCGAGCAACCACCCCGCGACGAAACCGAGCGCGATGAGCAGAAGCCCCGCGAGAATCCCGCCGGTGCCGAACACGCTCAGGACGTTCCGCAGGTTGGCACCCGTGATCGCGACCATGAGCAGGGTGAGGCTCAAGCTCGAGAGCTTGTCGAGGTACGGCTTCCACTTGCGGGCGATGTCCGGAATCCCTGCCTTCCCGGCGAGACCGACGGCGAGCGGGAGGAACATGAGCAGCAGCAGCGAACGCGCGATCTTCCATGGATCAACGGTCACGCCCGGCAACAGCAGCGGGAGCGCCAGCGGCAGGTAGGCGACCGTCACCACCATCAACAGGACCATCACGCCCACGCTGAACGCGAGGTTCCCGCGGGCCAGCTGCGCCAGCTTCGGAATGAACGGCGCGCCAGCCGCCGCCGCGAGCAGCAGCAGGCCGATCGCGAAGGCCTCGTCGAGTCCGAGCACCTTGCCGAGCCCGATCGCGACGGCTGGAAGGATCACGAAGTTCGCGACCAGCGCGGCGAGCACCAGCCGCAGGTTGCGGAGCGGCGCCACGATCTCTCCGACCCTCAGCCCAAGCCCCATGCCCAGCATGCTGGAGAGGACGAAGCCCATCATCGCGATCG
>DATEOL010000327.1:0-3432 GCA_035274025.1 Gemmatimonadales bacterium
TTCTCGAGAGTCTACCTCGTGGGGGTCGAGGACAACCAATTCCAGCTCCATCGCCAGCCCGAGGAGCAGCCGGAAGCACGGCGATTGCTCTATGTGGGAATGACGAGGGCACGGGATCGGCTCGTCCTCACTCGCGTTGCTGAACGCGATGGCAAGCCGACAGGTGGCACCTCTCTCCTTGAAGAGACTGGCGCCATGTCATCTGGCGATCCAGTGAGCTAGCGATCTGGCGATCTGACTCTTGGCAATCCTTCTACTTGTCAACCCAACCGCGGGTGGCGGACGAGCGCGCGGGGTCGCGCTTGCCGCCGCGAATGTCATTCGCGAGCTCGGCCACGATCTCGAGGTTGTCGTGACCTCGGCGCGTGGGGAGGTGGAGCCCCTGGCGCGCGATGCGGCCGCTCGTGGAGCGGAGCGCGTGCTGGTGTGCGGCGGCGATGGAACCATACACGAGGGGGTCAATGGGCTGGCCGGCACCGGGACCGCGCTGGGAATTCTCGCGGGTGGCCGGGGCAACGACCTCGCGGCAACACTCGGCGTCCCACTCGATCCAGCGGCGGCCGCACGTCATCTGGTTGAGTCTCCAACCCGACGGATCGACCTTGGGGTCGTGAACGGCCGGCGGTTCGGCACCACCGCGGGCATCGGCTTCGACGCCGACGTCGCGACCCGCACCAATCGCGGCGCGTGGAGAAGGGCGGGGCGGTTCGCGTACCTGGGCGGCATCTTCGCGAGCCTGGTCGCCTTCCGCGCGCCATACCTCCGGATCTCGGCGGGGAACATGCGACGCGAAGGTCGTTACATGATGTGCGCGGTGAGCAACACCGGCCGCTACGGAGGCGGCATTTTCATCGCGCCCAACGCGAGCGCCGTGGACGGGATGCTCGACATCTGCCTGGTGACACATGCCTCCCGCCTCAGGCTGCTGAGGATCCTCCCCGCCGCATACCGCGGCCAGCACGTCCGCGCGCGGGAAGTCGAGATGCTGCGCGCCGAAACGGTCGAAGTCGTCGCGGATCGCGAGCTGCCGCTCATCGCGGACGGAGAACCGACCGGGACTACCCCCGCCCGCATCACGGTTGAGCGGAGTGCATTGCTGGTCGTAAGCCGTCAGCCGTAAGCCGTAAGCCGTGAGCCGTGAGCCGTAAGCCCTGAGCCGCTCACCGCTCACGGCTCACGGCTTTCCGCTTCCCGCTCCCAGATTGTAGACTTCGTCACCATGACAGACCTGGAGTCGGCCCGTCGCGACGCCGTCGCGCGGCTCTGCTATGCGCAGGCGTCGGGCCTGCTGTCGGTCGAGGCCTTCGAGGAGCGCTACGCCCTGATCACCGGGGCGAGCTCCGTCGCGACCCTCGACGCGATCGTGGCCGATCTCGAGCAGGAGGATGCTACCCCGCTGCTCCCGGTCCCGACCCGCACCATGTCCATCGAGCCGGTGGATACCGGTGGCTACACGCTCCGAACCGCGCTGCCGGTCGCGGCCGCATCCTCGGTCCGGATTCCCGCGGTCTTCGGGTCGGCGGTCCGGGCCGGCACCTGGACCGTGCCCGAGCATATCGAGGTAATGTGCACCCTCGGCGAAGTGAAGCTCGATTTCCGCGATGCCACCTTCTCCACCGACACCATCGTCATCGACGCTTCCGTCCTCCTCGGCACGCTCACGCTCATCGTGCCGCCGGGAACCCAGATTGAAAACGAGTGCGAGGAGTTCATGGCCAACTCCTCGCATCCGCGTCGCGGCAAGAACAGGGCGCCGCCAAACGGAATCCTGGTCATCATCCAGGGGCACGTCCGTCTCGGTGAGCTCTCGATCAAGGAACGCCCGCCGACCGGCGAGGAGCCGGAGAGGATCAAGGGATTCTTTACCCGGCTGCTCAAGCGGGGGTATTGAGTGCCGGTCCTGATCGAAGCGGCACTCGAATCGACCATCGAGATCGGCGCAGCCGATCCGGCGTCCTACGACCGGCTCGAAGCCTGCGACTTCTCGGTCGAAGGCGGACGGACTCCGCTCGAGCTGAGCCTCCGCGAAATGGCCTCGGTCGCCAGGCACCCGGTGCAGGTCCTGATCCGCCCCCGCGGCGGGGCCTTCACCTACGGCGATGCCGAGCTCACGCTCATGGAGCGACAGATCGACCTGGCACGAACGCTGGGCGCCTCCGGTGTCGTGATTGGTGCGCTCCTCATCAATAGGAAGGTTGACCGGGTGGCGACCGCGCGCCTCGCCGGTGCCGCACGCCCCATGAGTGTCACCTTCCATCGCGCAATCGACATGACGCCCGAGCCCCTCGAGGCGCTCGAGGCCCTGCTCATGCTCGGCATCGACCGGGTGCTGACGTCAGGCGGCGGTGCGACAGCGCTCGAAGGCGCGCGGGTGATCCGCTCGATGGTCGACCGGGCCGGAACCGACCTGGTCGTCATGGCCGGCGGCGCAATCCGCTCGCGAAACGTGAAGGAAGTGGTCGATCGATCCGGAGTGCGGGAGGTGCACGCGCGGGATGTACGGGGGATGCGGGAAGCGCTGGCCCGGGTATAGGTCTCCAAGGTCTCGAAGGTCTCCACGTTCCACTGAGTCCTTGGAGTCCTTGGACACCTTCGAGACTACGTGGTGAGCTCCCGATACCGCTTCAGATGCACCAGCGATGCCAGCTTGTGCCCCGTCTGCTGGTACAGCAACGACAGGTTGTAGTGCGCGTCGGCGAGCGCCGGATTCAGGCTCAGCGACTGCCGGTACGCCGCGATGGCGTCGGTCACCTGCGCCGTGACCTCGAGCGCGGTGCCGAGGTTGAAGGCCGCGGTCGCGTGGGAGGGATCGGCCTCGAGGGCCATGCGATAGTGGGTGATGGCGGTCGTCGGCGACTCGTGCTGGACCAGCCTGCCGAAATTGACGTGCGCCCCGGCGTGTCCGGGGTTCCGGTCGATCGCTTCCCGATACGCCCGCTTGGCTCCGGGGACGTCAAACGGCTCGAGGTCGAGCCCGTGCTGATACCACGACTCGGCGTCCTCCTGCGCGGCAACCGGGGGCGAAAGCGGCTCGACGCTCACGGTTTCCGGCGCCACGAAATCCATGACCAGCTGGCCGTCGTCGGTGCGCCACGCCGCGTCCCCGTCGTGCGCGACGATGGTGTTGCCTTCGACGATCAGGCGGACCTGGCTCGCGCTCCGCCCGTCGGGGAGCTGGCGGACCAGCTGCCGCAAGGCGCGATGCACCCGGCGGCGCGGCACCGACGCGTCGAGCAGGGTGCGGGCGGAACGCAGCAGCACGAGGTCCTGGAAGCCGAACCGGTATTCACGACGGGGACCACGATGGGGGGTGAGAATTCCTGCCCGGGCCATGGCACGGACCCGTGCGGGAGAAAGGCCGAAGAGGCCTGCGGTTTCGCGCGAAGTGTAGCCCTGCAATCCGTCCTAGGCCTTCATCCGTTTCTTCCCTTT
>DATEOL010000328.1:0-5807 GCA_035274025.1 Gemmatimonadales bacterium
GATCAGCCAGATCTGGGGCCGCTCCTCCCGCGCCGACACAAAGGCAATGGTCTTCCCATCGGGAGACCAGCGGGGCTGGCCATCCGCTTTGGGACTGCCGGTGAGCCGGATCGGAGAGCCACCCGCCGCAGGTACCAGCCATACGTCGCTGTTGAACGCCGACTCCTTCATGTCGGAGACCGTGACGGTGTAGGCCACCCACTTGCCATCGGGTGAGATCTGTGCATCGCCCACGTTCTTCATGGCGAGGACATCGTCGGGCGTCATGGCGCGGCGCTGCTGGCTTGCGGCTGGAGAAGCGAGTGCGGCAAGCGCGATCACGGTGAGGAGGCGCATACGGGTCCAGGCGGTTAGGGCGGTGGAGTCGGTTGGGTCGGATTCTCTACTTCCGGCCCTCTTCGCGCAACCGGTCGAGCTCGTTGCGGTTAAGCAGTCGTCCGTTCCTGATCACTACGCTCAAGGCACGTACGGCGCTGATATCGAGGGTCGGGTCGCGGTCGAGCACGATCAGGTCCGCGACATATCCTGGCTTCACCAGGCCGAGCGAGTCGGCGAGACCGAGGACCTTGGCGGGATTGATAGTCGAGGACACCAGGGCCGCGAGCGGCGTCAATCCGCCATCCTTGACCAGAAGCTCGAGCTCATCCAGCAGCGAGTAACCCGGGATAAGGGTCACCACCGGCACGTCGGTCCCGCTCAGGATGAGCCCACCGGCCGCGGCCATTTCCTTGACATCGCGGAGCGTCGACTGATAGATCGGGTTCCAGTCCGCGGGCGTGTCTGCCTCCCGGAGCGCCAGCTGCTCGCGCCAATCCTCCCGAACCGCGGGTGATGCGTAACGGAGTCCCCGGTGGATGGTACCGCCGGTGTCGGCGATCATCTGCGTGATCGTGCTGTCGGGAACGAAGCGACTCCTGGTGGCGACGAGCGTGGGATCGAAGGAGGACCCGTTCCGGGCAAGGCGTCCGAACAACGCAGCACGGTCCGCGGGCGAGAGGGCGTCGAAGCCGCCCACCAGGGCCTCGTTCTGCACATCGAGAAACGAGTGCTCGAAGGTGGCGAAGCCGGAATCGGAGGCCGGCCCCACCATGGACATGAAGGGCGAGTGGCCCGAGATCCGGAGCCCTCGCGACCTGGCGGCGCGGGCGAACGCGAAATACACCGGCGCCGGCGGGAAGTTCCGGATCTTGATGAAGTCCACGCCGAGTTTCGCGAGGGAATCGACGACGCGCTGGCCATCACTCACGCTGTCGAGGCCGAGCCGGCGATCAACCTCCGCGATCAGGTTGGGCTGGTTGAGGCGCCTGCTGATGTCCTTCACCGCGCGCAGCCAGTTGCCCCGTTCCACGATCGGGCCCGCGGTGAGAATGCGCGGTCCGGTGACGAGCCCTCGGGCCACGCTGTCCCGCCACGGCCCGACCCGCGAGAAGTCGCCTCCCATGTCGCGAACACCGGTGACACCACTGGCCAGGAACAGCGCGAGGGCCGAGCGGCCCGTCATCGAGAGATGCACGTGCATGTCCCAGAGACCGGGAATCACGAACCCCCCGCGTCCGTCGACGCGGCGCGCACCCGGTGGAATGGTGACGCCAGCGGATGGTCCGACCGCGGTGATGCGATTGCCCGTGATCAGCACCGTCGACCCGGATGCACGGATGCCGGTGGCGATGTCGATCACCGTCACGTTGTCGAGAGCCACCTGAGCGGGCTGCTGGACCGCCAGGATCAGGGCAAGGAGGATTGTCATATTACCTATTATATACTTTCGCTACGCGTGAACATGAGATGGCTGACGCTGCTGTCTGCGGTGTGCGCGCTGCCCGGGGGGCTTGAAGCCCAGGACAGCGTGAAGGCGGATACCCGGCCGACCCGGCTCTTCCGTGATGATCGCCCCCTCGCGATCTCCCTGGCCGGCGACCTCCGACAGCTCTTCAAGGATCGCGACACCCTCGCCGACCGGCGCCTCCCGGCGACGCTGACCTGGCGGGTCGAAGGCGGGGACAGCGGCACCGCCCTGATCGCGCTGGCGACCCGGGGCCACTCCCGGCTCCTCCCCACCGTGTGCGACGTCCCGCCCCTCCGGCTGTACCTGCCGGAAGGCGACGCGCGACCCCCGTTCTGGCGCGGGCAGGGATCGCTCAAGCTCACCGTCACCTGCAAGCGCGATCCCGAATACACCCAGTACGTTCTGCAGGAATACCTGCTCTACCGGATGTACGAGCTGTTCACGCCGATGAGCTTCCGGACCCGGCTCGCCCGGACGACGCTGGTGGACAATGAGCGGCGTGACACGGTGGGGGTGATCTGGTCCTTCTTCACCGAGGACGCCGACGACGTCGCCCGCCGCAACGGCGGCGAGATCTTCGAGCAGCCGGGGATTCGCTTCGGCGACGTGGACTCCGCCGCGATGCTCCGGGTCGGGGTGTACCAGTACATGGTCGCGAACACCGACTGGGCCCTTCAACTCTACCACAATATCCGGGTCCTCAAGATTCCGCCCGGCATCTACTACCCGGTGCCCTACGACTTCGATTTCTCCGGCATCATCAAGGCGCCGTATGCCCACCCGAGTCCCAAGCTCCCCATCCGGAGCGTAAGGGAGCGGCTCTATCGCGGACCCTGTCCCGGGATGGAGCAGCTGGCACCGATCTTCGCGGATTTCAATGCGAAGAAGGACACCCTCTTTGCCTTGCACCGGACGCTGGCCGACTTCGACCCGAAGCGCAGCGCCGATGCGCTCAAGTTCCTCGACGAGTTCTACCAGACCATCAACGACCCGAAGAAAGCGAAGAGTGAATTCCAGTGGCAATGCCAATGAGGTCGCTGATGGCAGTCGTTGCAGTCCTGTCCGTCTGCCCGTCCGTCCGTCTGCCCGTCCTGTCCGCCCAACAGTTCGACTCCACGCTCTTCACTCCCCTGAAATGGCGTTCCATCGGGCCATTCCGCGGTGGCCGCACCAAGGCCGCGGCGGCCGTGGCGGGCAAGCCGGGACTCTTCTACGCAGGAGCCGTCAACGGAGGCATCTGGAAGACCACCGACTACGGCCGGACCTGGTCACCCATCTTCGACGACCAGGCCACGGGATCCATCGGCGCGCTCGCGGTGGCCCCCTCGAATCCCGACGTCATCTACGCCGGCAGCGGCGAGGGCCTCCAGCGTCCCGACCTCGCCACCGGCGACGGGCTCTACAAATCCACCGATGCCGGCCGCACCTGGACCCATCTCGGCCTCCGCGACGGGCAGCAGATCCCGCAGATCGTGGTCGATCCGCGCAACGCCGATCGCATCCTGGTGGCCGTGCTGGGGCATCCCTACGGACCGAATCAGGAGCGCGGCCTGTTCCGCTCGACCGATGGCGGCCTGACCCTCGAGCGAGTGCTCTTCAAGGACGAGAACACCGGAGCGGTGGATGTGGTGCTCGACCCTCGCAATCCCGACATCGTGTACGCGGTGCTGTGGGAGGCGCGGCAGGCACCGTGGGAGAATGGGGCGTTCACCGGGCCAGGCAGCGGCCTTTTCAAGTCGGTGGACGGCGGAACCACCTGGCGGCAGCTCACGACTGGGCTGCCCACGTTTGCCGACGGACTGGGACGCATGGGGATCACCGTCGCGCCGAGCGATCCCAACCGGCTCTTCGCTACGGTGGAAGTGAAGGGACAGGGGCTGGTCTATCGCTCGGACGACGCGGGTGAAAGCTGGAGGAAGACCGGCGCCGACGGACGCGTCGCAGGTCGTCCCTCCGACTTCGCCGAGGTGAAGGTCGATCCGCGAAACCCCGATATCGTGTACAGCGCGAGCGTCGTCGCCTGGAAATCGACCGACGGCGGGAACAGCTGGACCGCGTTCCGCGGCGCGCCCGGGGGCGACGATTATCACCGGATCGTGATTCATCCCGACGATCCGCGGGTCATCCTGATCGCCAGCGACCAGGGGGTCATCATCACTACCAACGGCGGCGAGACGTTCAGCTCCTGGTACAACCAGCCTACCGCGCAGTTCTATCACGTGAGCACCGACAACGCCTTTCCCTACCGGGTCTGCGGCGGACAGCAGGAGAGCGGATCGGCCTGCGTCTCCAGCCGGGGCGACGACGGACAGATCACGATCCGGGAATGGCATCCGGTCGCGGTCGAGGAATACGGCTACGTCGCGGCGGACCCGAAGAATCCCGACATCGTGTACGGTGGGCGGGTGAGCCGCTACGACCGCCGCACCGGACGGGTGCAGAACATCGCGCCCCGCGCCTTTCGCTCGCCGGAGTACCGCGTGCTTCGGACCGCGCCGGTCCTCTTCTCCCCCATCGATTCCACGACCCTCTACTTCGCCTCCAACACGCTCTGGAGCACCCGGGATGGCGGACGAAGCTGGACCCGGCGGAGTCCCGATCTCACCCGGCGGGACTCGGTGGTGCCGCCCAACGTGGGAACGTACGCCACCTCCCCTGCTGCCGTCGCCCGCCATCCCGGCGTCATCTACACCGTGGCGCTTTCACCGAAGAGTGCCCGCTGGATCTGGGCCGGGAGCGATGACGGACTCATCCACGTCACCCGGAACGGGGGCCGGACCTGGAGCGACGTGACGCCGACTGGCCTGGTGCCCTGGGCCAAGGTGTCACTCATCGATGCCTCACCCCACGATTCGCTCACCGCATACGCAGCCATCAACACGTTCCGCCTCGATGACCTGCGGCCGCACATCTGGCGGACCCATGACGGCGGGAAGACCTGGACCCACATCGTGAGCGGTATTCCCGATGGCGGCATCGTGAACGCGGTGCGCGAGGATCCAAAGCGGCGCGGACTGCTCTACGCGGGGACCGAGGGGACCGTCTACGTGTCGTTCGACGACGGCGACCACTGGCAATCGCTGCGGAACAACCTGCCCGCAACATCCATTCGGGACCTGGTCATCAAGGACGACGACCTCGTGGTCGGTACCCATGGACGGGGCTTCTGGATCCTCGACGACGTGACACCGCTCCGGCAATTGACCGCCGAGACGGTGGCCGCGGCTGCGCATCTCTTCCGGCCGGCGCTCGCGACCCGGGTGCGCTGGAGCATGTACCCCGACACGCCGATGCCGCAGGAGGAGCCGGCGGGCCAGAACCCGCCTGACGGCGCCATCCTCGACTATCACCTGGCGGGTGATGCGCGCGGGCCAGTGACCCTCGAGTTCCTCGATGCGAAGGGCGCGCTGGTGCGACGCTATTCGAGCGATGATCCACCCGAGCAACCGGTCGAAGGACGGAACATCCCGGACTACTGGATCCGTCCTCCACAGGTGCTCTCGGCGAAAGGGGGGAGTCATCGCTTCGTCTGGGACCTGCGGCATGCCCGTCCGGCAGTGCCGAGCTTCAGCTATCCCATCTCCGCGATATACCGGAATACGGAGAAGGAGCCGCGCGGGTCCTGGGTCCTGCCCGGACGCTACACTGTGCGACTTACAGTGAACGGCGCCCGGTTCGAGCAACCGCTCGTCGTCCGCATGGATCCGCGGGTCAAGACACCGGCCATCGGGCTGGCGCGGATGTATGCCGTATCGCGCGGACTCGATTCCGCGTTGACCATGACGGCTGACGCGCTCAAGCGCGCCCCTTCGGGCTCGCATGCCGATGAGCTGCGTCGCCTGCAGGGTGACCTGGCCCAGCTGTTCGACCTCGTCGAAGAAACCGACGACGCGCCGACTACGCAGGTGATGGCGGCCATCCGTGAGAAGCGCGGCGCGCTGGCCCGGCTGCTGTCTCACTGAAAGAATAGGGGTCAGACCCCATTCATCTGCGTAAATACAGGATCCTGTATTTACGCAGA
>DATEOL010000329.1:0-12865 GCA_035274025.1 Gemmatimonadales bacterium
GAGCAACGAGATCCCGGTGAATCGTCGGGTGGATTTCGATACGACGGTGGCGGCGATGGCGCTCACCGCGAAGGAAATGAACGCGAAATACAAGGAGACCAGCGAGGGAGGCTTGGCGGTCTCCGTGACGCTCTGCTAGCCGTAAGCGGTAAGCCGTGAGCCGGGAGCGGGAAGGCCTGCACCGCGTAGCCCTCGTCGCCTGGCTGGTGACCGCGGTGTACTACTTCTATCAGTACGTCATGCGGTCGGCCCCCGCGGTGATGATGCCGCAGCTCTCCGAAGGATTCGGGATGAGCGCGGCGGCGGTCGCATCGCTGGTCGGGCTCTTCTACTACGGCTACTCGCCGTTCAGTCTCGTGGCCGGTGTGGCGATGGACCAGCTCGGGCCTCGCAAAGTCGTACCGATCGGCGCTGCGGCCGTTGGCATCGGCGCGCTCCTCTTCGCGTCGGGCAATCCATCGCTCGCGAGCTTCGGCCGGCTCCTCCAGGGAGCCGGCGGCGTTTTTGCCCTGGTGGGAGCGGCATTCATTGCCACCACCAACTTTCCCGCCAGTCGCGCCGCGACGCTCATCGGCGCGACCCAGATGTTCGGCATGGCCGGCGGGGCCGCGGGGCAGTTTGCCGTGGGACCGATCGTTACGGCGGGTGTCAAATGGAACGTCTTCTGGGCAGGAATGGGCATCGCGGGCCTCGGCATGGCCGTGCTCCTGGCCCTCCTCCTCCCGAAGCCACCCGCCAGGCCAAAGAATCCCGCCTGGCTCAAGGAATCAGGCAGCGCCCTCGCGCTGGTATTCAGGAATCCCCAGTCGATCATTTGCGGGGTGATCGCCGGCCTGCTGTTCATCCCGACCACGATCTTCGACATGGTGTGGGGTGTTCGCTTCCTCCAGGAAGCGCACGGGATGGGGTACGGTGAGTCGGTGATGCGCTCCGCGACGGTGCCAATCGGCTGGATCGTGGGCTGTCCGCTGCTCGGCTTCATCTCGGACCGGATCGGCCGCCGGAAGCCGGTGATCGTCGTCGCGGGGTTCGTGCTCCTCGGCTGCCTGGCATGGATCCTTTACGGGCCAGTCGGTCTGCTGCCGCCGTACGTGCTTGGGTTTATCGCGGGCGTCGCCTCGGGGGCCGCGATGATTCCCTATACGGTCATCAAGGAAGCCAACCCGCCGAAGGTGAGCGGGACCTCCACCGGCGTCATCAACTTCATCAACTTCACGTTCAGCGCGCTGCTCGGCCCCCTTTTCGCCACCATGCTTGTGCGAGCAAGCGGCGGAGCCGACCGGGATCTCGCCGATTACCAGGCGACGTTCCAGCCACTCATGTACGGCGTCGCACTCGCCATCGTGCTCGCGTTCCTCCTTCGCGAGACCGGTACGGCAGCTCGATCGCCCGCACCAGCACAGGCCTGATCATGACCGCGACACCTCAGACCGGTTCCGGCAAGTACGAACAGCTGCTCGAGCGCTGCAAGAAGCTCGAGCCCATTCCCACGTCTGTCGCGTATCCCTGCGAAGAAACCGCGCTCTCGGCCGCGATCGACGCGGGGACCCAGGGCCTCATCAAGCCGATCCTGGTCGGGCCTGTCGGGATGATCCGCGACCTCGCCAGGTCCAGGGGCATCGACCTGGGGTCCACTGAGATCGTCGATGTCGCTGACAGCCAGGGCGCGGCGGCGAAGTCGGTCGCGCTGGTCCGCGAAGGCAAGGCCGAGCTGGTGATGAAGGGGAGCCTCCACTCCGACGAAATCCTTGGCGCGGTGATCGCCAAGGAAACCGGGCTCCGCACCGGTCGTCGGCTGAGTCACGTCTTCCTGATGGACGTGCCGACGTATCACAAGGTGCTGATTGTCACCGACGCGGCGATCAACATCGCGCCCACGCTGGAGGACAAGGTCGACATCGTCCAGAACGCCATCGACCTGGCGCGGTCATTCGGCGTCGAGCAGCCGAAAGTGGCGATCCTCTGCGCGGTCGAGACCGTGAGCTCGAAGATGCCCGCGACGCTCGACGCCGCCGCGCTCTGCAAGATGGCCGAACGGGGACAGATCAAGGGTGGCCTGCTCGACGGGCCACTGGCGTTCGACAACGCGATCAGCAAGGAGGCCGCGAAGATCAAGGGGATCACCTCACAGGTGGCCGGCGACCCCGATATCCTGCTCGCGCCTGATCTCGAGGCGGGGAACATGATGGCGAAGCAGCTCAGCTTCCTCGCGAACGCGGATGCCGCGGGCCTGGTGCTCGGCGCGAGAGTCCCCGTGATCCTGACGAGTCGGGCCGACAGCCTGCGCGCGCGAGTCGCCAGCGCTGCGGTAGGAGTCCTGGCGGCGCACGCCCGTCGACAGTCGACCGTCGACCGTCGACCGTCGACCGTAGACCGTAGACCGTAGACCGTATGAGCGACTATGCCCTGGTCCTGAACGCCGGCTCCTCGAGCCTCAAGTTCTGCGTCTACCAGCGGCCGACCGGCGAGTTCTGGGTGCTGGCGGCGCGAGGCCAGATCGACGGGATTGGGAGCAAGCCGCGGCTCTCCGCGAAGGATGACCACGGGACCGCGCTGGCGAAGGAAGACCTGCCGGCTGCGGTCAGGGACGGACGCGCGGCGCTGGCAGTACTCGCCCAATGGCTGCGGGGTCGCTGGGGAGGGTCGAAGGTCCTCGCCGTCGGGCACCGCGTCGTCCATGGCGGGCCGAACTATGCCGGTCCCGTCGTGGTGTCGCCCCGGGTTCTCGACGATCTCCGGAAATTGATTCCGCTTGCCCCGCTGCATCAGCCTTACAACATCGCGGCGATCGAGGCAGTGGCCGAGCGGCTTCCCGGCGTGCCCCAGGTTGCCTGTTTCGATACCAGCTTTCATCGCGGCCATTCGGCTGTCGCTGAGCTGGTCCCTCTTCCACAGGCGATCCGGGACACTGGCGTGCAGCGCTACGGGTTCCACGGTCTCTCCTACGAGTACATCGCGTCGGTCCTCCCCAGGGTCGCGCCCGATATCGCCCAGAAGCGCGTCATCGTGGCCCACCTCGGCAGTGGCGCCAGTCTCTGCGCGCTCAAGGGGCGGAAAAGCGTCGACTCGAGCCTGGGCTTCACTGCGCTCGATGGCCTCTGCATGGGGACGCGTCCGGGCTCGATGGATCCCGGCGTCGTCCTGCACCTCTTCCAGACCGCCGGGATGTCGGTCAAGGAAGTGGAGCACATCCTGTACAAGGAGTCGGGACTGCTGGGAATTTCCGGCAGCAGCAACGACATGCGGGACCTGCTGGAGAGCAACGAGCCGACGGCGAAGCTGGCGATCGACTACTTCGTCTACCAGGCGGCCAAGCACATCGGTGCGCTCACCGCGGTGCTCGGAGGCCTGGACGCGCTGGTGTTCACCGCCGGGATCGGCGAGAAATCCGCGGAGATTCGGCGCCGGATCTGCGAAGCATCCGCCTGGCTGGGACTCACGCTCGATGCGTCCGGGAACGAGACCCACGGTCCCCGCATCTCCGCCGCCGACAGCCGCGTCTCGGCCTGGGTGATCCCGACCAACGAAGAGCTGATGATCGCGCTCCACACCGGCGTCATGCTGGGACTGGCCTCGCGAGGAACGTGACCACTGTACTGGGGCGGCCGGTGAGATCGCTTTCCCTGGTCGTGTAATCTGTGACCAACGGTCAAGGACCACGAACTAATAGCACCACGGAGCACGAGCATGACCGCGACAGCAGAAAAGCCGAAGGCAGCTACGACCGATGCGGCCTGGGAAGGATTCCAGGGGCTGCTCTGGCAGAAGGAGATCAACGTCCGGGCGTTCATCCAGCTCAACTACACGCCGTACGACGGCGACGCGAGCTTCCTGGCGCCGGCGACCGCGCGGTCGAAGGGCATCTGGGACAAGCTCACCAGGCTCTTCGTCGAGGAGCGGAAGAAGCAGGTCCTGGACATCTCCCAGATCCCGAGCTCGATCACCGCGCACGATCCGGGCTATATCGACAAGGACAACGAGGTCATCGTCGGTCTCCAGACCGAGGCGCCGCTCAAGCGCGCAATCATGCCGAACGGCGGGTTCCGCATGATCCTGGGCGCGCTCAAGACCTACGGCTTCGAGCCCGAGCCGCACGTGGTCGAGGCCTTCACGAAGTACCGCAAGACCCACAATGAGGGCGTGTTCGACGCCTACACGGCCGACATCAGGAAGTGCCGCAGCTCGCACCTGCTGACCGGTCTCCCTGACGCGTACGGCCGCGGGCGCATCATCGGCGACTATCGCCGCGTCGCGCTCTATGGAGTCGACCGCCTGGTGGCGGAAAAGAAGAAGGAGAAGGCGGCGCTCGATACAGCCGCCTCGACCGAGGAGATCATTCGCGACCGCGAGGAGCTGGCGGAACAGATCCGGGCCCTGGGTGAGCTCAAGGAGATGGCCGGCAAGTATGGCCATGACATCTCCGGTCCCGCGAAGAGCGCCCGCGAAGCGGTGCAGTGGCTCTACTTCGGCTACCTCGCCGCGGTGAAGGAGCAGAACGGCGCGGCCATGTCGCTGGGACGCTGTTCCACCTTCCTCGACACCTACTTCGAGCGCGACCTCGCGTCAGGAACGCTCACTGAGGAGCAGGCCCAGGAAATCATCGATGATTTCGTCATCAAGCTCCGCATCGTGCGGTTCCTGCGCACCCCGGAGTATGACGAGCTGTTCGCCGGCGACCCGACCTGGGTGACCGAATCGATCGGTGGCATGGGCGATGACGGCCGTTCGCTGGTGACCAAGTCGAGCTTCCGCATGCTCCAGACGCTCTACAACCTGGGGCCGGCGCCGGAGCCCAACCTCACGATCTGGTACTCCGCCCGGATGCCCGAGGGCTTCCGGCGCTTCGCGGCGAAGGTCGCCATCGACACCAGCTCGCTCCAGTTCGAGAGCGACGAGATCATGCGTCGCACCTGGGGGGACGACGGCGCGATCGCCTGCTGCGTCTCACCGATGCTGGTCGGCAAGCAGATGCAGTTCTTCGGCGCCCGGGCCAACATGGCCAAGTGCCTGCTGTATGCGATCAACGGCGGGCGGGACGAGAAGAGCGGCGAGCAGGTCGCTCCCGCCTCCAGGCCGGTCGAGGGGGAATACCTCGACTTCGAGGACGTGGTCGACCGATTCGAGACGATGATGGACTGGCTCGCCGGCGTGTACGTCAACGCCATGAACATCATCCACTATATGCACGACAAGTACGCCTATGAGCGGATCGAGATGGCGCTGCACGACTATGCGCCGCTCCGCACCATGGCGTTCGGCATGGCCGGCCTGTCGGTCGTGGCCGACAGCCTCTCGGCGATCAAGTTTGCGAAGGTGAAGGTCGTGCGCGACCAGACCGGGCTGGTCACCGACTACCAGACCGAAGGCCAGTTCCCCCTGTACGGCAACAACGACAACCGGGTCGACCAGCTCGCCGTATGGGCCGTGAGCACCTTCATGACGAAGCTCCGCAAGCATCCGACCTACCGGAACGCGCTGCATACCCAGTCGATCCTCACCATCACGTCGAACGTGGTGTACGGCAAGGCGACCGGGAACACGCCCGACGGGCGCAAGGCCGGGGAGCCGTTCGCCCCGGGCGCCAATCCGATGCATGGGCGAGACAGCCACGGCATTCACGCCGCCGGGGCATCCGTCGCCAAGATCCCCTATCGCGACGCGCAGGACGGCATCTCGCTCACCGCGTCGCTGGTGCCCACCGGACTCGGCCGCGTCGAGGAAGACCGGATCACCAACCTGGTCTCGATACTGGACGCGTACTTCACCGCGACCGGCTTCCACATGAACGTCAACGTGCTCAATCGCGATACCCTGATCGACGCGATGGAGCACCCGGAGAAGTATCCCAGCCTCACGATCCGGGTGTCGGGTTATGCGGTCAATTTCGTGCGACTCACGAGGGAGCAGCAGATGGACGTGATCAACCGCACCTTCCACGGGGGCTGAGATGGCCGCGCCCACGCCATCGCTCGAGGCGAAGAGCCCCTACGAGCTCAGGGTGAGCCTGGGGAAGGACGTCCCGGAGCAGACCGTCCGCCAGGCGCTCCAGACCGGGGACATGGGATTCCTGCACTCGTTCACGACCGGGTCCACTGTCGATGGGCCGGGCGTGCGGGTCGTCGCGTGGACCACGGGCTGCATGTGGCGTTGCCGGTACTGCCACAACCCCGACACCTGGACCCTGAGCAACGGGTTCCCGGTCTCGGTCACCAAGGCGGTGGAAGAGCTTCGGAAGTACTCGGCCGGCCTCAAGATCATGAAAGGCGGCTTCACCCTGAGTGGGGGTGAGCCGCTGATGCAGCACCGGTTCGCGGTGAAGCTCCTCGCCGCCGCGAAGAAGATGGGGATTCACACCACCATCGAGACCAACGGCTTCAACGGCGACAAGGTGACGGACTCCGAGCTCGAACACATCGACCTGGTGCTGCTCGGCCTCAAGCAATGGGATCCGGTCAAGCACAAGGATCTCGTCGGCATGGACAATGACCACACCCTCACGCTCGCCCGTCGTCTCGCGGCCCTCAAGAAGCCGATGTGGATCCGGTTCGTCCTGGTCCCGGGCCTCACTGACGACATGGCCGACATCGCCGGGACGGCCGACTTCGCGGCGGAGCTCGGAAACGTCGAGCGCGTCGAGGTGCTGCCCTTTCACCAGATGGGGAAATACAAGTGGGAGCGGCTCGGCCTGGAGTACACCCTGGCGAACACCGAGGCGCCCACGGCGGCGCTGGCCGAGCAGGCCTGTGAGGTCTTCCGGAAGCGAGGGCTCACGGCCTTCTAGAAGTCGACTACCGGACGACCTCGACCGTTCGCATCATGCCCATGCCGACGTGGAGTGCTCCGGTCGCCGAGTCGGGGATGAGGCAGTAGAGCAGGTAACTCCCCGGCTCGAGATCGACCGGCAGATACGCCACCATCCCGGGCCCTATGCGGGCCACTCCCGCGATGGGAATGACCAGTTGATCGGGATCGTCAGCATTGAGCCACTGCTGGAGATCCATGCCGGGCTTGAATCTCTCCAGTCGCAGCTGGTGATCCTGCTGGCCGGTGTTTTCCACCCGCAACATTCGCGCGCCAGCCTTCCAGCCGTCCGAGGTTGTAAAGGCGAACTCCGTCAGTCCGACTCGAGTAGCTGAGTCTGCCAGGTTGGGCGGCGGCTCACTGGTGACCGATCCGCTGATCGTGAGCAGGCGAGCTTCTCCGCTGCTCGCGTGGCGATGACCGTCCTCACCTTTCGTCATGCAGCCAAGGAGATATCGGCCGGGCGCGAGCTGCAGGACGACCTCGCCCGAATCGCCGATCTCCGGTCCACCCATGGCGATGACCGGAGCCGGGGTTGAACGTGCGGTATCGAACGCGCGGAGGAACGCAGCGACCGTTGAGTCCGTGGCGTCGTCGGGAAGTCGAAACACCACCACGATGTGACCTGCGCCATCTTCCCGCACTCGCAGACGAGTCCAGCCCGCGAGCGCGCTATCCGGCGCCTCCAGGAGGCCTGTCCGGGCGCTCACCTCGAGCGCGCGGGGGGGTGCCGACATCGGTTGCTTCGGCGGGCCCGCACAGGCAGACAACAGGCTGCCGACCAGCCAGACCGCCGAACGATGCGCTCTATTCACGGCGCCCCAGTCTTCCAGCAGGAGGTTTCGCTGCGAGAACTCAATGCCGTCTTAGATTCGTAGCATGCGAATCTACCTCCTGGCGTTGCTCCTGGCCCTGGCCTGCTCGTCGAGCCCGGCGGCCAATCCCGTCGCCGATGCCCTCGCTACCCGCGCCCGCAGCATCACCATCACTCGCGATGAGTGGGGCATTCCTCACGTCACCGGGAAGACCGATGCCGACGTGGTCTTCGGCGTCGTCTACGCCCAGGCCGAGGACGACTTCAACCGGATCGAGGTCAACTACCTCAACTCGCTCGGTCGCATGGCCGAGGCGGAAGGTGAGAAGGCGATCTGGAGCGACCTGCGGCAGCGCCTGTTCATCAACGCCGATACCCTCAAGCTCCGGTACGCCGAGAGCCCGGCCGGGCTCAGGACGCTGATGGATGCCTGGGCCGACGGGCTCAACTATTTCCTGGCCACGCATCAGGACGTGAAGCCGCGGGTGCTCACGAAATTCGAGCCCTGGATGGCGCTCTCGTTTACCGAGGGGAGCATCGGCGGCGACATCGAGAGGATCTCGCTCGAGGAGCTCGAGGCCTTCTACGGTGGGGCGGTTGGGGCGGTTGTGTCGGTTGGGGCGGTTGCTGACTCCGAGCCGCGCGGCTCGAACGGCATCGCGATCGCGCCGGCGAATACCGCCTCGGGCAAGGCGATGCTCCTCATCAATCCCCACACCTCCTTCTTCTTCCGGGCCGTCGCGCAGATGACCAGCGAGGAAGGCCTCAACGCCTACGGCGCGATGACCTGGGGACAATTCTTCATCTATCAGGGCTTCAACGAGCGGATGGGGTGGATGCACACCTCGAGCGGCGCCGACGTGATCGACGAGTACGCCGAATCGATCGTGACGAAGGATGGGAAGCGGTTCTACAAGTATGGCAAGGAGGAGCGCCCGGTCGTCGTCGATACGGTCCGGCTCCGGCTCAGGACGGCGGCGGGCCTTCTCGATTCCGCCTTCGTGACGTATCACACGCAACACGGCCCGATCGTCCGGAAGGCTGGTGAGAAGTGGATCGCGGTCGACCTCATGAATGAGCCGATCCAGGCGCTGACCCAGTCGTATGGGCGGACAAAGGCGAAGACCATCGCCGAGTTCAAGCAGATGCTGGACCTTCACACCAACTCGTCCAACAACACCGTGTACGCCGACGCCGACGGCAACATCGCGTATTTCCACGCCAACCATGTCCCGCGCCGCGACCCGAAGTTCGACTGGGACAAGCCGGTCGACGGCAGCAATCCGGCGACCGATTACCAGGGCGTCCACACGCTCGACGAGAGCCCCAACGTGGTGAACCCGCCGAACGGCTGGGTGCAGAACACCAACAACGGACCCTGGTCCGCCGCGGGCGGCGAGAGCCCCAAGGTGACGGCGTATCCGGCGTACTTCGATCGCTACGGCCAGAATCCCCGCGGCCTCCACGCGATCCGCGTGCTCACCGGTCGCAAGGGATTCACGCTGGACTCGTTGATCGGCGCGGCGTACGACACCTATCTCACTGCCTTCGCGGACATCCTCCCGCCGCTGATCTCGGCCTATGACGGACTGACCGGGGCGCACCTGGTGGATGAACGGCTCGCCGAGCCGATCGCGGCGCTCAAGGGCTGGGACTATCGCTGGAGCGCGAGCTCGGTTCCGACCACGCTCGCGGTGTTCTGGGGCGAAGAGCTGGCGCGGCGGACGAGGAAGGACGCCGAGTCGGAGCTGATGTCGGTCTACGAGTACATGGCGAAGCGGACCAGGCCGATCGAGCGAGTGGAGGCCCTCGCTGCCGCGGTCGATACCCTCACCGCCCGCTTCGGCACCTGGAAGACGCCCTGGGGCGACATCAACCGCTTCCAGCGACTCACGGGCGACATCGTCCAGCCGTTCAGCGATTCCGGGCCGAGCATAGCGGTGCCGTTTCCCTCGGCGGTCTGGGGGTCGCTCGCGTCCTTCGGTGCGCGTGAATATCCGGGCACGAAGAAGCGATACGGGACCAGCGGCAACAGCTTCGTCGCGGTGGTGGAATTCGGGGACAGCGTCCGCGCCCGCGCCGTCACGGCGGGAGGTGAAAGCGGCAATCCCGCGTCGCCCCACTTCAAGGATCAGGCCCAGCGCTACGCGGACGGCGATCTGCAGGACGTGTGGTTTTACCCCAATCAGTTGAAAGGGCATACCCAGCGACAATACCAGCCGGGGAAGTAGAGTCCGTACCCTATCATGGTCCTTCGCTGAAGAGAGGTCCCGATGCGTCGCCGGCTTCTTGCCGCCTTCACGGCATCCTTGCTCCCCTCGCTGGTCCTCGCGCAGCAGCAGGAGCGCTTCGATTACTGGGGACCGCAGCGGATCATGATCCAGCGGGGCCAGCAGGCGATCTTCATGTGCAACGGCCTGTTCACCTCCCATCGCACGCTGGAGCAGATCTTCGCCCAGGAGCTCCAGCTCGTCGACGGCGTCGTTGGGACGCCGACGGGCGGGGACTATGTCGTCGACTCGGCCCGCAAGGCGGTGGCGATCGGGTCGCCCCGGGGCGGCGCGCCGACCATGCGGGCGGCATACCGCGAGGGCATCGGGTGCGTCATCCTGCCTCCCGACCAGACTTTCGAGGATATCGACCAGCTTCCGAAGATCTCCACGCCGCCGCTCGCGGGTGACGCGTCCACGATGGCCTGGCCTGACGGCGACAAGGTCGACGCCGGACCGCTTCCCTCCGGGATCAGTGCCACCGCGCTGCAGGCCGCGTCGGACTGGTCGTTCAAACGTCCCAACCCGGAGCAGGTGACCCTCAGCCTGCTGGTCGTATATAAAGGACAGATCATCCACGAGCGGTACGCGCCCGGGATGAACGCGACCACGCGGACGCGCACCTGGTCCACGGCCAAGAGCATCGCGACGACGCTCATCGGCATCCTGGTGGACCAGGGGAAGCTCAAGCTCGACGAGCCGGTTGGACTCGAATGGCTCCCCAAGGCCGCGAATGCGGCGGACGATCCCCGCAACGCCATCACGCTCCGGAACCTGCTCAACATGTCGAGCGGATTGTACCCGATCGACAACGCGGGACTGGAATACGCGACCGGATCGGGCATGTCCTACTGGGCCGGCGTGAGCTCGGTGAAGCAGGCGCTCAGCAAGGCCTCGATCCGAAAGCCGGGCACGGTGTGGGACTATGAGAACTACGACACCATCCTGGCCGTTTACCGGATGAAGCTCGCGCTCGGTGGCGAGCAGGCCTACCTCGAGTGGCCGCGGAGGGCGCTGTTCGACCGGATCGGGATGCGGAACACCCTCGTGGGTACCGACCGGTTCGGCGACTTCATCCTGAGCAGCCAGGTCTACACCAACGCCCGGGATCTCGCGCGGTTCGGGCTCCTCTACCTCAACAAGGGGATGTGGAACGGGCAGCGGGTCATCTCGGAGGACTGGATCCGCTTTGTCCGCACGCCGGCGCCGTCGACCGCCGCCAACGGAAATTTCTACGGCGGCCAGTTCTGGCTGGTGCCGGACAGCCGCAAGGGCGAAGTCCCGGGTGACGCCTACGCGACAATGGGAAATCGTGGGCAGTACACGGTGATCGTGCCCTCACACGACCTTGTCATTGTTCGTCGCGGTCTCGATTACGGCCGACAGGGGTTCGATGCCTGGGATATGACCAGGGAGGTTCTCAAGGCATTCCCCGCGGTGAACTAGCGATTTCGGGATCTGGCGATCTGGCGATCGACTCTCCCTTCGCCCGATCGCCCGATCACCAGACCGCCAGATGGTTACGGAAGCGCCGTTGATTCGCTCACGTCAGTCGTGTTCGTGAGGTTGACCTGGTTGGCGCCGTCAGCGTCCATGATATAGACCTCGGCATTGCCATCCCGCTGACTCGTGAAGATGATCCGGCCGTCGCGGGTCCAGCGGGGTGAACGGTCCTGTCCCGCCGCGGTCGTGAGCTGGGTCTTCCCGGTGCCATCGACATTGACGACGCAGATGTC
This sequence comes from Gemmatimonadales bacterium, assembly GCA_035274025.1. Taxonomy (GTDB): domain Bacteria; phylum Gemmatimonadota; class Gemmatimonadetes; order Gemmatimonadales; family GWC2-71-9; genus SZUA-320. Next base: position 11,622 of record DATEOL010000329.1, read on the forward strand.
CAGCGCATGGATCGTTGGCGTGCACTCGAACGCGATCCGGGTTCCGTCGGGTGAGAACGACAACGCAAAAGTGTCGTGCAGCCAGTTATCCCCGTTGTCGACCACGAGCGTCTGCCCACTGCCATCCGCATTCATGATCCAGATGCTTCGTACATTCTCGCGGATGAACGCGATCCGGCCTGGAACGGCGCCTGACCAGGAAGGGGAATGGTCGCCCTGGAGGGCTTCGGGGGCGGTGAGCTGAACCTCGTTTGCTCCTGAAAGGTCCGCCTTGAAAAGCCGGGTTTGCAACTCCACCCTTCGGGTGAAGACCAGTTGACTGATGCTGGGGGAGAGGGAGGCATTGGAAATATCGCCGCTGATGCCGACCGGCGTCTGGTTCGATCCGTCCACACCCATCGTCTTGTATCCACCGAACCAGACGCCGTCGATCTGTTTGTTCCAGAGCATGAGGATCTTGCGCCCATCGGCCGAGAGGGCGCCCCACTCGTCCTGATCTGTCGTTGTCGTGAGAGGCGTCTTGTTCTGGCCGTCGAGGTCCATGATGTAGACGTCGCCTGACCCGTTCGCATACGCGGAGTACACGATGCGGTCGGGGAGGGGTTCGCCGACAGTCACCTGGACGGTGGCCGACTTGTTGTTCTTGTCACTCAGCGTGATGGTGCAGGTGCCGACGCCGACCGCGGAGACCGTGAAGGTCGCGAGATAGGAGGAGCTGCCCTTCGGCTTCTTGCTGGGGACGTTCGAGGGCGAGACGGTCGCGCAGGACGAATTCGAGGTCTCCGACGTGACCGTCGTGAGGTACTGGACCGTCACGGTGATGACCTCCGACCCGCCGGGGGGAACGCTGAATTCGACGGCGGTGGGGGAGGCAACGAACTGCTGCCCCGCGGGCCCCTTGGCGAAGCTGGGGGCTGTGGCTGGCTCTTCGGTTCCGCAGGCAGCCTGGAGGAGGAGGGCGGTCGCTACGGCGAGCCGGGCTGGATTGGTACCCATGAGGACCTCGAGTTGGGGGATTGTTCCCTCTGGAATCGCATTTTCCGCCCGCGACCCGACACAGGGGGTATCTTCCAGTTTCTTGCCGCCAGCATCGGAGGCTTCGTGACCGTCCGGGTGGCCCTCATCGGGCTCGGGGATGTGGCGATCGCGCACCTCGAGGGGTATCGCGGGCTCGAGGGCATCGAGGTCGTGGCCGGAGCCGATGTCCGTGCGGAACGGGCGGGCCCGGTCGCGCTCCGCTACGA
>DATEOL010000330.1:0-6546 GCA_035274025.1 Gemmatimonadales bacterium
CAGGGGAATCACCTGCTCGTAGCGGGTGCCGTCGGGAAAGGCCTGCCCGTAGTACTCGGGCTTCTCCGGGTACTGCGCTTCGGCCACCGGGGCGCCGTTCTCACAGATGGTGATCGCGCCGTCGACCACGTCGACGACGTACGGAGAGTTCCGGTTGAGCACGACCCGCACGCTGGTGCGCTTGAGATCGTGCGGCCCGCCACGAAGCACCAGGTCCTCCGGCGCCGCGGTGCTCATTCCCTTCTTGAGGTCGTCGTGGTGGGAGATATTGTAGGAGAACAGGTAGTACGCCTGGGTTCGGCAGCCTCGCGCCGCTTCCATGGCCGCGTCGGTGAACGACAGGCCCAGCCGGAGCAGGTCTTCCTTGAGGATGACCTCGTGCGGCACTCCGGGATACTTGCGGGCGTAGGTCTCGACGGTCGATGCAGGCATGCGCTGGGTTTCCCTGGTGGAACCGGAAGTATTGCTGCCGTCCCTGGGCAGGTCTTGTCCGCGTCAAACCCGATGGTCGGTCGCAACCTCGACGACAGGAGGGGCCGCACGATGTCGCTTCCCATCACACCGGTCGCCCCGGGTGGACGGCACGCCGTCCTGAATACCGGCGGGTTCGCGCTGACCGAGGCCTGTTACGACGCCGGCCAGACCCTCCCGTCCCACGCCCATCGGCAGGCGGTCCTGACCTTTATCCTGCGCGGCTCGGTCCGGGAGAAGCGGGGATCCGGTTACGAAAACTGCCAGTCGCTGGGGCTCGTGGCCATCCCCGCGGGAGAGCCCCATGCGGAGAGCTTTCCTGCCTCGGGCAGCCGATGCCTCATCATCGAGGTCTCGGACGAACGGGCCGAGTTCATTCGCTCGTTCTCCGGCATTCTGGACCGTCCTTCCTATCGCAACGATCTCCCGGTGGCCGGCCTCGGGCTGCAGACCTACCAGGAATTCCGCCAGCGGGATGATGTCGCCCCGCTGGCCATCGAGGGCCTTCTCCTGCAGATGGCCGCCTTGACGTCACGCTCTTCCGCTCGCGGCCCGGTGACCGGGGAGCCTTCCTGGCTGGCCCGGGTGCGAGAGCGGATTCATGCGGAGTTTCGCGGAACGCTTCGGATGAGCGACCTTGCCGCCGAAGCAGGCGTCCATCCGGTATATCTCGCTCGGGCATTCCGGCAGCGCTATGCCTGCTCGCCGGCTGAATACGCTCGCCGCCTCCGCGTCGAGGCGGCAGGTGAACTGCTGGTCCGGTCCGATCTGCCGCTGAGCCAGGTGGCCCTGAAGGCGGGGTTTTCCGACCAGAGTCATCTGGCGCACCAGTTCAGGCGGATGGTGGGGGTAAGCCCGGGACGGTATCGCCTGGCAGCCCGCCAGTGATCCCGCATTCCTGCTACTTTTCCGCTCGATGACCGACCGTTTATCCCCCAATCTCGCGAACCTCAAAGCCTCAGAAACCGTCGCGATCTCGGCGGAGGCTCGTCGCCGCAAGGCCGCGGGCGAGGACGTGCTCGATCTTGGCGTCGGCGAGCCGGACTTCGATACGCCCTCCGCCGCGGCGCAAGCCGGAATCCTGGCGATCCAGCAGGGGTACACGCGCTACCCGCCCAACACCGGGATCGTGGAGCTGCGCCGCGCGATCGCGGGACATCTTTCCTTCCTGTCCGGCGGTCGACCGATCGATGCGGACCGGGTGATGGTCAGCTCGGGATCGAAGCAGTCCCTCTTCAACGCGTGCTTCTCACTCTTCGGTCCGGGCGACAAGGTCCTGATTCCGTCGCCGGCGTGGGTCTCCTATCCCCAGATCGTGCACCTCTCGCGCGCCGAGCCGGTGATGGTCCCTGGCGCGCTGGAACGGGGACTCAAGGTCACCGTGAAGGACCTGGACGCGCACGACCAGGCGGTTCGCGGCCTGATCATCTGCTCGCCCTGCAATCCGACCGGCGCGGTCTACGACAGGTCCGAGATTCGCGCCATCGCGGAGTGGGCACGGGACCGCCAGATCTGGATCATCGCGGACGAGATATACCGCCGGATCAACTACGGGGACGGGCCGGCCGCGTCCTTCCTCGACCTGCCGGATGAGCTGCTCGAGCGGGTGGTCATCGTTGCCGGCGCGAGCAAGGCCTACGCGATGACGGGCTGGCGGATCGGCGCGGCGTACGCGCCGGAACACCTCGTGAAGGCAATGGCCGCGCTCCAGTCCCACACCACGACCGGAGCCAACCATCCCGCCATGCTCGCCGCCGCGACCGCCTTTTCCGACCCCCGGGTCGAGGCGGACGTAGTACGCATGGTTGCCGCGTTCCGGACGCGCCGCGACCTGCTGGTGGAGCGATTTCGTGCCTCCGCGCCCGGTGTCCAGTACGTGGAGCCCCACGGCGCGTTCTATTTTTTCTTCCGGGTCGACGGAATTTCCCCGGGGCTCGGCGGCGCCGACTTCTGCACCCGCCTCATGCAGGAAGAAGGTGTTGCCCTGGTTCCCGGCGCCGCGTTTGGGGACGACCGCTGGGTCCGGCTCAGCTATGCGGTCTCCGAGGCCGAGCTGGGCCTGGCGCTCGACCGGATCTTCCGGTTCATCGCACGACTCGCGCCCTCCCGCGCCGCCTAGGAGCCGCATTTGCTGCCTGCCGCCATCGTCCCCGGCATCACCGTGTTTCCGCAGATTGTGTGGCACTGGGAGTCGGAGACCGACATCCTCTCGGGCTCGTATCATGTGGCGCGTCGGGGCGAGACGGTCGAGGCGGTGGAGCTCTCCTCGGCCGATGGCGCGGTGGCCGTGCTCGATGTCGTCAATGGTGAGCTCACCGGTCTCGACATCGTCATCTGGCCCGACGTCGAGACGGTGACCGAGCTGCGCCCTCCGGCGCCGCAGGTGGCGGGGAAGGTCACGCTGCCGCCGTCGGAACAGCCCCGCCAGATCGAGGAAGCGCTGTTCGTAAAGGTCGATGGCATGGAGCGCACCTTTCATCTCCGCATCGGAGAGGAGCGTCCAGTGACGGTGGTGCAGGTCGCCGACCATCTCCTCATCGAGGTCGATACCTCGGACCAGCTCGCGGGCTTCTGGCTCACGGGCGTGCCTCCGTTTCCCAGCGAGGAGTAGCGGGACATCCACGTGGCATTCGACGACCTGCGCCGGGCGCTGGCCGCCCAGGGGTTCGTGCCCGCGACGACGCGCGCGGCCGGCAGCCAGGGTCGCCGCGAAGAAGCGAAGATCCGTCCCTCCGAGCTGGTCGAGCATTCCTCCGCGCGCGCGATCGATGTCGGTGCGGCCGCGGGATGTCCCGAGCCGGTCGCTTTTCTCGATGGGGTGCAGCGTCACCAGGTCGTCGCGTACGGCCGCCGGTTTCCGTTTCCGCTGGTGGCGGGAGTGGTGGCCGCCGCGGTTCGTGAACGCGTCGACCGTCGACTGTCGACGGCCGTCCACGAGGTCCGGCACGTTCTGGTCGGTCGGCACGAAGCGCTGGAAGCAGCGACGGGACTCTGGGACGAGAAGTACCATCGGGTGGTGCTGGACGAAGAGGAATCGGAGCATCCCGTCGCGGAGATGGATCGCGCGGTGGCGGCGATCGATGACGCGCGGAGCCGGCTCGAGGTTGCGGTGGGAGAGGCATTCCGCGCCCGGTCGAACGCGTGGCTCATCGTCGACGGCTCGCTCGCGGAGAGCCGGGCCTTCGCCCGGGACGGACGGATGCTCGGGGTCTCGAAGAGTCACGCCACGCTGCCCTTCAGCGGGCCGGATCTCGAGACCTACCTCCGCCTGGCGCCGGGCCATCGCAGCTCGGTGTTCCAGCCGGCGTCGCGCCGGTTCGCGCCGGTGTACGCCTGGGGACTCCGGCTCTGGCCCTGGGAAGGGCGGGATCTTCTGTGTGGCCTGGTCCGCGTCGAGGCGGCTCCCACGCGCGAGTCGATCGCGCGAGCCGACGAATTCTCCCGCTGGATCCTGGCCGAGCGCGCTCCGGTGAGCGCGCCGGATGCGCGCTGGGACCGGCTGCTGTACGGGATTCACAACGTGGAAGACTTCCTCGCGGCCATCGTGCCGGCTCATCGATGACCGAGCACGTTCCGATCGGGCGAGTCGTCGCGACCGAGAACCGGCCGTCGACGCCGCACCAGTTCTTCTTCTGGACCGCGCGCGACACGCCGGTCGGGATCGGCGCCATCGTGCGCGTCGAGGGCGACGGGCGGGTGGTGCACGGGGTCGTGACCGATGGCATGGCGTGGTCCGACCTGGCCTCGGCGCTGCACGCCGTCCTCGGCGCCGACGGCGATCCCTCCCGCGTCGTCGAACCGACCGATCGCGCCGACGTGCGCGTCTTCACGGCATCCGTTCTCCGCCATCATCCCGAGGAACCGCTGCAGCCCGTCCCCCTCGGCGTGGTGTATCCAGCGGTTGATGCGGACGTGGTGCAGGCGCTTCGCATGGATGCGTTCACGACCGGTGAGGCGCCGTCAGGAATTCCGGTTGGCGTGTACGGCGCGGGCGGACTCGACGCGCCGGTGTATCTGGACGCGAACTTCCTGCTCGGCCCGGAAGCGGCACACCTCAACATTTCGGGTGTCTCGGGTCTCGCGACCAAGACCAGCGCCGTCACCTTCCTGCTGTCGAGCATCTTCCAGACCCTGCCGGAGCATATGGGAAGCGTCGCGGCGGTCTGCTTCAACGTGAAAGGCCCCGACCTGATGTTCCTCGATCAGGCGGGAGAGATCACCGACCTCGACCGCCGGCTCTACGATCGCCTCGGGCTCGAGGCGAGGCCGTTCTCGTCGGTCCAGTGCTGGGCGCCGTACAAGGCGGACGGCGTCAACCTCAACACCCTGCGCACCCATCCCGCCCTCGCGTCGAACACCTCGCCGCTGGTCTGGGGGCTTCGCGAGGTGCTGGACTACGCCGAGGTCCTGCTCAATCGGGATGACATCGACGCGAAGGCGGACGCGTTCATCGATTTCCTCGCCGAGCGCGTCATCGGAAGAGAGTTCGAGGATCGTTCGCTCCGTGACGCGTCGTTTCTGGTGCGCAGCTTCGCGGACCTCGAGGTGTTCTTCCGCGCGATCTTCGACTTCCTGGAGGTGCAGGGTCGGGGCGGGGAGGTCTGGCGCACCCATCACGTCGCCACGATGCGCAAGGTGCGGAACCGGCTCGGCAACATCAGCACGCGGTCGAAGGGCCTGGTCACCGACGATGGCGAGATCAACGACCTGCCCTGGGGCAAGTTCACCGATCGCGGCGTGCACGTCGTGGACGTCGCCGGCCTCGATCCCCTCGCCCAGGACCTGGTGTTCGCGCGGATCGTCTCGAAGCTGCGCGAGCACCTCGAGCGGCGCGATCTCGGCGTCGATCATGTCGTCGTCGTCGTCGATGAGCTCAACAAGTACGCCCCCGCGGACGGCCAGGACACGTATGTAAGGAGGATGCTCCTCGACCTCTCGGAGCGGGGGCGATACCTCGGACTGGTCCTCTTTTCGGCCCAGCAGTTCCGGTCCCAGGTGCATCGCCGGGTCGTGGGCAATGCGGCGACCGCGGTGTACGGCCGCATGGACAGCGACGAGCTGGCGATGCCGGGCTACTCGACCCTCTCGCCCGCTACGCGCGCAAAGCTCGCCGCGATGCCCAAGGGCGAGCTGATGATCCGGCATCCGCACTTCACCCATCCGATCTTCGTGCGCTTCCCGAGGCCGGCGGTGCTGGCCGGACGGGAAGGGGTGGAGCAGTTCCCGCCCGAGGCCGACGTTCCCTTCGCGCAGGCGATCACGCGGCGGCTCCGCCGGCTCGATCCGGAGGTCACCCTGCCCAAGGTCTCCTCCCTCGTGGAGGGTCGCGCCGAGGACGACGTGCGTCGCGCGCTGCACGCGACGGAGCGGGCGCGCCCCGCGGAACCCCTCGCGTATTTCCGGTCGTGCCTGGGCAAGGCGATCGGCGCCGAAATCCGCGAAGTCCGCCCCACGAGAAGCGTGAAAGGATTGGCCGATCCCTACCGCTCCTGAGCTAGCAGCTAGCAGCTAGCCGCTAGTAGCTTCCGCCCCGTGAGAATCGCCCACCTCGCAGACATTCACCTGGGATTCCGCCAGTACCACCGCCTCACGCCGAACGGCATCAACCAGCGTGAGGCGGATGTCGCGAACGCATTCCGCTCCGTCATCGACCAGGTCATCGAGGCGCGCCCCGACGCCGTGCTCGTCGCCGGCGACCTCTTTCACGCGGTGCGCCCCACCAACGCCGCGATCATCTTCGCGTTCCGCCAGTTCCAGCGGCTGCGCGAAGCGCTGCCGGAAGTCCCGGTCGTCGTCATCGCAGGCAATCACGATACCCCACGGTCCTCCGAGACCGGTTCGATCCTCAGGCTCTACGAAGAGCTGGGCGTCGACGTAGCCCTGGACGAACCGCGCCGGCTGGCCTGGCCCAATCTCGGCCTCTCGGTCCTCGCCGTGCCGCACTCGGCGCTCCGAAGCGCGGAGCGTCCCGCGCTGCATCCCGATGGTCCCGAGAAGCACCAGGTCCTTCTCCTGCATGGCGAGATCGAGGGCGTCTACCCCGCGGAGATCTCCGGCGCGACCTGGGGTGGGGTC
>DATEOL010000331.1:0-3784 GCA_035274025.1 Gemmatimonadales bacterium
CAGGAATGCGCACCTATCTCTTTCTTGTTTTCTCCTTACTCCTCACTCCTCATGCCTCACTCACGGCGCAAGGCCCGACGTGGCAGGTTGCCGCCGTGAGATATGCGACGATCAAGGACTTCCCGGTCGTCGCCCTCGTCAAGGACGCGGACACCACCCGCAGGCTCGACATCGCGATGATGGTGTGGGTCCTGCGCGGCAGCGGTCGCACCGTGCTGGTGGATGCCGGATTCCACCGCGAGAAATTCGTGACCCAGTGGAAGCCGGCCGATTTCGTCACTCCGGCGGAGGCCGTCGCGGAGGCGGGCGTCAAGCCGGAATCGGTGACCGACATCATCATCAGTCACATCCACTGGGATCACGCCGACGGCATCGACCTCTTTCCCAAGGCGCGGGTGTGGATCCAGAAGGCGGAGTACGAGCACTACGTCGGCCCCAACGGGGAGCCACTCGACGCGCCCACGATAACACCAGAAGTGGCGGGAGTCCTCGCGGCGATGAGGCGCGCCGGAAAGCTGACACTCGTCGACGGCGACAACCGGGAGATCATCCCCGGCATCCGGGTCTATACCGGCGGGAAGCATACCTGGGAGTCGCAGTACGCCGGGGTAAAGACGAAGTCGGGGACGGTCGTCATCGCTTCCGACAACATGTACCTGTACGAGAATCTGGAGAAGCGCGCGCCGATCGCGCAGACCCTGGACATCGTCTCGAACCTCAAGGCGCAGGACAGGATGCGAACGATCGCGAGCAAACCGGAGTTGATCATTCCGGGACATGACGCCCTGGTGTTCACGAAGTTCCCGAGCAAGGGTCGGGTTGCAACGATCCGCTGATACCTGTCTGGATCCGGCGTAGCTTTCCGCACCACCTGTTGGAGGTAAGCATGGTACTTCGCCCGCTTCGACCCGTTTCTCTCTCCGACGCCACGGCGCGGGTGCACGACGCCTGGCTGTCGGAGCTCGATGGCCGCCTGTCCGCGCCGAATTCAGACTGGTACCGGGTCTGCCGTGATACCCTGTTCGGTCTGTGGTACCCGGGCCACGCCGACTACACGGCCCTGACCGAGGATCCCAGGACCTCACTGGCGACGCGGGCCGCGCTGCTGGCCCTCGATCCTCACAACATCACCCTGGAGCCGGAGTACTACGCCGAGGTGGATGCCGAGAAGTTTGCCCGGGTCAAGCCGCTGCTCTGGCTCTGGTATTCGTTCGACCGCAGTCCCCTCGGTGCCCAGAACGTGGACCTCGCCATCAAGTTCCGCCGGCTCCTCGCGCCGCGGATCTTCGCGCGTTGCGGGAAGAACTTCAAATGCTTCCAGCACGTCGAGTTCTCCTTCGGCTACCAGATGGAGGTGGGGGACGACGTCGTCGTCCACCGGCACGTCCTGCTCGACGACCGCGGTGGCATCGTGATGGGGAATCGGGTGAGCGTCTCGGACTACGCCAACATCTACAGCCACACCCACAGCATCGTCGACCAGAAGGATGTGACCGACGCCCAGACGGTCCTGGAAGACGACGTACGGATCACCTACCACGCGACGGTCCTCGCGGGCGTCCGGGTAGGGGCGAACGGTATGGTGGGGGCGATGGCAGTCGCGACCAAGAACGTCCGCGGGTATCACGTGTACGTGGGGATCCCGGCGAAGTCGGTGCGGGTGAAGCCGAATGCCCCTCAGGAGGCGTACGCCACGGAGCGCGTGGGGGGGCGGGGCGACTGACGGCGTCGGCTCAGCGTCTCATCGTCTCAGCGTCACTTCGTCACTTCGTCTCAGCGTCTCTTCGTCTCAGCGTCTCAGCGTCGCTCCAGCCACCAGGAGTACCCTGTAGCAGTTGAGACGAAGAGACGATGAGACGAAGAGACAATGAGACGCTGAGACGAAGTGACGCTGAGACGAAGCGACGAAGCGACGAAGCGACAAGGCGACGCCGTCAGTCGCTCCGCAACGCCCCCGTCGGATTGAGCCGCGACGCCCGGAGCGCCGACGGATACGCCGCCGCCATCGCCGAAAGCACCAGCGTCATGGCCACCACGAGTACCACGAGCATGTCGCGCATCGTCATGCCGACGATGAGCGACCGCATGATGGTCACCGTGAAGAGCGCCACCGGCACGCCCGCCAGGACGCCCAAGCCCGCGAGCGCCGCGGCCTGTCGGAGCACGCTCCGCCGCACCTGGCTTGGCGTCGCCCCGAGCGCGAGTCGCACGCCGAGCTCACGAGTGCGCTGCGTCACCCCGACCGACATCACCCCGAAGAGGCCTACCAGGGTCAGGAAGAGCGAGACCGCGCCGAGCACGCTGGCGCTCACCGCGCCGAGACGGAACATGAGAAGGGCGTTGGGCCCGTCGTGGATCACGTCGGAGAGCGCGATGAATCCCGCGGGGACGAAATCGGGACTCGCCGCGGCGAACACCGCGCGGATGGGAGCGTCGAGCGAGTGCGCATCCCCCGACGCGCGGACGGCGAGGAACGCTTCCCCTGGCGGCCGTTGAGCATGCGGCAGGTAGATGAAAGGCGTCGGAGGCTCCAGGATGAAGTTGTAGCGACCGTCGCGCGTCACCCCGACCACTTCCACCGGCGCGCCGTCCTGCGCGAACCGCAGGTGCTGGCCGATCGGGGTCTTGCCGGGCCAGAAGAGCTGCGCCGCGCGCTGGTTCACCAGGGCAACGCGGGGATGCAGCGAGTCATCCTCGGCCGTGATCCCCCGCCCCGCGACGATGGGGACATCGAGCGTCGCCAGAAACTCGGGACTCACGTCGACGTACGACGCGACGATCGATCCGGTCCTGTCGGTGCGCGCCGCGGGATCATCGACGAACACCGGTCCCGAGAAGTTGCTCCGGAAGAGCGGCAGCGCCGAAGCCCACGCCGCGCTTTCGACCCCGGGAAGCGCGCGGACGTCCGCCAGGATCCGGTCAAATGCCTGCCGCATCTCGACCTCCTTCCGGAGGGTGTAGCCCGGATTGAAGGTCACGGAGAGGATCCGCTCGGGGTGGAAGCCCAGGTCGATGCGGGCCGCGCGCCGGGTGCTCTGCACGAAGAGCGCGGCCGCGGTCAGCAGGGTCACCGACACCGCGACCTGCGCGCCTACCAGCGCGGTGCGGAATTTCTGGGTCCGGATTCCCCCCGCGGCGCCCTTCCCTCCCCCTTCGCGCAGGGCGCTCGACGGCCCGTCCCGGGTTCCGGTAATGGCGGGCGCGATGCCCGCCAGCAGGCCGGCCGCCAGCGACGCGAGGCTCGCCAGCGCGAACACGCGGGCATCGAACGCCAGCTCGAACCGGATCGGGACGTCGAACCCCACCGGCAGGTTCCGCAGCGCGCGGATCGTGACCCAGGCGAGTCCCCAGGCGCCGACCAGGCCGGTGAGCGCGATGAGCACCGTCTCGGTGAGAAGCTGGCGCGCGAGCCGGGTGCGCGAGGCACCCATCGCCTGCCGCACGGCGAGCTCGGAGCGCCGGCCCGCCGCTCTGGTGAGGACGAGGCTGGTCACGTTCACGCACGCGGTGAGCAGCACGAGGGCCGCGAGTCCGAAGAACACCGCACCGATCACGGGGAGGATTCCCGCGGCCGCATAGGAGACCCGGCTGACGTTCTCGGTCTCGGCGCCCCACTCGAACTTCTCGCCGAGGGCGGGATGCTCGGCACGAAGGGACCGGCTCATGACGAGGAGCGCCGCGCGGACGCGCTCGATCGACTGCCCGGGCTGCCGACGGGCGACCGGAAGATAGGATCCCGCCTCCCATTGTTCGCCGATGTCCGTCGTGTTCGAGCTGAGCAGGG
>DATEOL010000332.1:0-5554 GCA_035274025.1 Gemmatimonadales bacterium
ACCGTGTCGCCGGTGGCCTGGCTGAACTGGACCAGGAAGTCGTGGCAGGCGACGTCTTCGGGCCCGGTGGTGTTGCTGCCACCGCAGGCCGCGGCGATGGCTAAGAGAGCGGCGGAGCCGAAGGAAAGAGCAAGAGTTCGCATGGGCCGAAAATAGCGGGCAGGCGGCCGGGCGGGCAGGCGGGCGGGGGAACCGCAATCTTGCCGCGCCCGCGTGCCCCTGCTAGACCGGAGAGGGCTCCGTGACCGCCGCTTTCGCAATCGCCTCGGCGACTGCCTCCGGCTGCGAGACGAACACCACGTGACTCCCCGCCACCTCGGTCACTTGCGCTCCTGCCCGCGCGGCCATCGCCCGCTGCGCCACAGCCGGGATCATCCGGTCTTCGCTGGCGACCACGTACCAGACCGGCTTCGACTTCCAGGCCGGTGTCTTCACGACGCCGTTGACCGCGGTGAGGGCCCACGGCAGCTGCGAATCGCCCATGAACGCAGCCTGCTCGGCGGGCAGGTCCTGGGCAAACGCGGCCGCGAATTTCGCCTTGTCGAGGAGCAGGAATCCGTCCGGATGCGGGACGAGTGGCGGCAACGGCGCGCCGGGCACCGGATCCCTGGTCAGGAGACCGACCGACTCTCCGGCGTCGGGGGCAAAGCCGGTGACATAGACGAGCGCCGCCACATTCGGATCGTTCCCGGCTTCGGTGATGATCGCGCCGCCATAGGAGTGACCGACCAGAATCACCGGGCCGTCCTGCGCAGCGATCACGCGCCGCACCACGGCGACGTCATCCTCGAGCGAGTTAGTCGAGTGCTGCGTGATACTCACCCGGAATCCCTTCTTCGTGAGGACGCGGTACACCCCTTCCCAGCCGGATCCGTCGAGGAAGGCGCCGTGCACGAGGACGACATTGCGGAGAGCGGACGACGACGCGGGCATGCTACCTCCAGGATCGGGACTCCCGACGTGGTTTCAGCGAACGTCCACGTTAGCGTCCCTCATCGAGCAGGGCAATTTCAGGATTGTGACAAAAGCGGGCGACGCGCGACGAGTGCGGAGACTGCCCGCGTGCCCGAACCTCATGACCCGTCCGGTCTCTCTCGCACGGAGCGGTCCCGCGCCTGGATCAGCAACCGCTCCGCAAAGTCCACCCGATCCTGCAGCTCGGCGAGCTGGCTCGCCTGGCTGGCGAGGCTGGATTCGGCCTCCTGCAACGCAGCAGCCTGTATCTCGACCTGGTCCTGCAGCGAACCAGTCGCCGCCATTCCTGCGCCGAGACGCTGGCGCAGCCGCGCGGCCCAAAGCGCAAACCCAACAGCCAGGGCCGCGTGGACGGTGGCATGCATCGGTTGCGCAGGGACTGCCGCGAACCAGACCGCGCCCACATTGAGGACGCTGAGCACGGTGGCGATCGGGAACCAGACTTTGGGCTTGAAGGTCATGGATCGCTCAGGGTTGGAGCGGCCGGACGACCGGCAGGCTCAGCGTGCTGTAATGCCCGGGCTCATGCAGGAGCTTCACATGCGCCGTCCGCGCATCCTTCGCGGTCTCCTTCGCGACGACCCCACCCGAGTTGTAGTTCTTCTCGAACTGGATGTTGTTCGGCGACGAAACCACCAGCCGGATCCGGCTGCCGGCCGCGATCCGCCGGCTCATGAACCGGAACCGGGTGAAGTCCACCTGGGTGGGCTGACCAGGTGTGAGCAGCTTCGGCTTGTCGCGTGCCTCGCGATAGCGCAGGCGAAGCATCTCGTCGGTGAGCGCGATGCTCTTTCCTTCCCTGGTGATCTCGTAGAGTCCGATCTGGATGTCGCTGTCCGGCACATCGAGCGTGACCCACAACGAGAGTCCGGGGAAGCCGCTGATCTCGGTATCCTGGGCGAACGGCGCCGTGTGATACACCGCGCCTCGCCCGTCCACGTTGATCGCCTCAAACTGGCTGGTGTACTCCGGCTCGGCGGATTCCGACGCGCCCGGCTTGGTGTCGAGGGGATCGTAGGTCCACTCATCCGGCGCCGTCGCCTTGGGCTCCGTCGTCCCGAGGGTGCCGCTCTCGAAGACACTCTTGGCACCGTTGCCCCCCGACGCGAGGTAGTACCTGGTCGGGTTCCGTCCGATGTCCTCCAGGCTGTCGGCGTACTTCCACTCTTCGGCACCGGTCACGTAGTACGCCACCCGCTTGGGCAGCAGCTTGGGCGGCGTTCCGCCCTTCATCGTCCAGTCGAACCAGTCGGCCTCGAGCTCCTCCATCGCGACGATGCTTGCGTCGCCGAAGGTGAGTCCGCCGAACGCCTTCTGCGGTGCCCGGGTGCCGGCGTGATCCCAGGGACCGATCATCAGGTAGTGCTTCGCCCTGGCCTCGGCGTTGCCGTACTTCATGTGGTTGCGGTAGTGCTCCATCGCGCCCACCTGGTCGCCGTCGTACATGCCGGTCCGGGTGAAGATCGGGATGTTGATCCGCGCGAGTTGCTCCGGCGACGGCGCCATGTCCTTCCAGAACTGGTCGTAGTCCGGATGGGCGACGAAGCGCTGGAAGTTGGTGGTCTTGTTGCCGACCACCGAATCGAGCGAAGCGTACGGGATGTGGGCGTTGTAGGAGGAGCGGTACTTCCCGTTCCAGAACTGCCCGTCACCGAAGAAGTTGGCACCCGCGTTCCCGCCCGAGGTGAACGTGAGCCACGACATGAGGTAGTTGTACTGGATCCCGCCCAGGCCGGGGAAGTCGATGCCGAGGTGCGCGGCGGCAGTCGGGGTGATGGAGACCAGGTGGGGCGGGAATTCCTTGACGATCGACCACTGGTTGAACCCGCCGTACGACCCGCCGATCATCCCGATCTTGCCGCTGGACCAGGGCTGCTTCGCCAGCCACTCGACCGTGTCGTAGCCGTCCTTGGCTTCCTGCTCGAAGGGCGAAAAGTTGCCCTCGGATCCGCCCCGCCCCCGCACGTCGACCAGGGCCACGATGTACCCGCGCTTCGCCAGCGGGATCGCGTAGGCGTGGTAGCGGTCGATCATGTACGGCGTCATGGCCAGGATGACGGGGCGGGGCGACCGGGCCTGGTCCGGGTAGTAAATGTTGGCGTGGAGCCTGACGCCGTCGCGGAGCGGGATGCGGACGGCGGACTCGACGTCGAGCCCGTCGGCGGTGCGACCTTGCGCCAACAGCGGCGGGGCCACCAGCGCCATCAGCGACAGCAGTAATGCCGAGCGGGACATGGGCGGAGCAATCCGAAAGGGGTGGTTGAACATACAGCAGTTTCTGGGTCGCGGACGCGGCGCGACGCTCCCGCGGGGCCTACCTCTCCGGATCAGTCGCAGGAGACGGCCGTCTTCAAGAAGGGCGGCAAGAAAACTGCGGGAGGCCTGAGGTGGTTGATGACAGGGAGGGGGCATGCAAGCAGGGTTACAACATTTCACCCGATACATATCTCGAGGCTTATGACCTGAACAGCAACGACCAGGTCTGTCTTCTCCAGCTCTGAGTATCATCGTTTCTTGCGGGGTCCAGCGGATGGCGGGCCAGTGGAGTACACTTGAGGGAACGGTACAAGGACCTGACCGTGCTTCACCTGATCCCGAATTCCTGGCGAGCGCGAATGGCATGCCTGGCGCTGGCCGCCGCCGCGTGTTCCTCCGACAGCACCACTGCGCCTCCGAACCGGCAAAACCAGTTCGATGCCGCGAAAGTCTCGGCCAACGTCGCGACCATCGAGCGCGTCGCAGCGACCCCGATCATCGACGCCTGGGCGCATCTCGCCGATTTTCTCGGTTCAACCGCTCGCACCAGTCCGGGCCTCGCTCCACAGAACGGGGCGACCCGGCTGATCACCACGATCCGCCGTCTCGCGTCCACCACCGGGGCGGATCGCGGGGTATTCCTGGTCCCGGTCATTCGCACCGGCGTGCTCGGAACCACCTATGTCTACGACGCGACAACGCAGCAGTACGTCGCCGACCCCAATCGCAACGGGGCCCCCGCGAACGGTGTGCGCTTCGTGCTCTACGAGACCGCCGCCAACGGCGCGATCATGCCGGCCACGGAAATCGGCCACGCCGACCTGATCGACGAGAAAGCCGCTTCGACCAGCTCGGCGGGTCTCCGCTTCGAGGTTGTTTCCGGAACGACGACGGTACTCGACTATGCCTTCGAAATCGGTGGATCCTTCGTGAGCCCCACGATCGACATCACCGGGTACATCTCCGACGGCACCGACCGGGTGAACTTCGACCTCGCCACTCACGCGCCGGCGTGGGAGACCGCAGGTCCGTTCGAGCTCGAAGCTGAGCTGACCGTTCCCTCGACGGGCTTCACGGTGCATGCCTCGCTGAGTGGGACCGCTTTACCCGAGCCTTCCAGCAATGTTGAGCTCACCCTCGACAGCGGGACCGACAAGCTCGAGGTCTCGGCGGCAACCGAGCAGGGGCAGATCGATGCGACGGTAAAGGTGAACGGCGCCGTCTTCGCGACCGTGCAGGGTCCGGCTTCGAACCCGACGATCGCCGGCGAAGGCGGGCGGGACCTGACCCAGGACGAGTGGTCGGCCCTCGCCAAGGTCGTGGAGTTCACCGACGGCGTCTTCGCACTGCTTGGTAGGTTACTTGCTCCCGCCGGCGTGTTGCTGGCGATCGCCCTTGGCCTGCATCCGTAGGGGCCGGGCCATCCCCCGCACCTTCCCTCGCGAGCTGCTTCCCTGCGCATGACCGAGAAACGGTTCACGGAGGAAGAAGCAGCGGCGATCTTCGAGCGCGCCGCGCACACCGAGGTTGCCGTCACCCATCGCGGGAGTTCCGAGGGCATGACCCTGCCGGAGCTGCAGGAGGCCGGTCGCGAGGCAGGCCTCGCTCCCGAGCTGATCGCCCGCGCCGCCGCCGAACTCGAAAGCATTCCAGCCTCAACCGGCCGTCGATTTGGCCTTCCCGTCCGCGTCGGTCAGGACGTGGCGCTGTCTCGTCCGCTGACCGAGGCCGAGTGGGAGCAGCTTGTCGTCGACTGCCGCCGGACCTTCGATGCCGAGGGAGTTCTTCGCCAGGATGGCAGCTTCCGGGAGTGGAGCAACGGGAACCTCCACGTGCTCCTCGAGCCGGACGGGCGCGGCGGTCAGCGTCTCGGGTTCCGCACTACGAACGGAACCGCGAAGGAGCTGATCGACAGTGGGGCCTTCATGGGTGGACTGGGAGGGGTCTCGCTCATCGTGTGGGCGATCACCAGCGCGCTCAACCTCTCCGCCAGTCCGGTGTTCGGGGTCACCGCGGCCGCGTGCGTGGGTCTCGGTGGGGTCTTCTTCGGGCTCGGTGCGCTGCCTCTTCGCCGGTGGGGCGCCCTGCGGCAAGCGCAAATGAAGGAAGTTGCCGCGCGTGTGGAGCGGACGTTTCCGGCCCCTATGACCTCAGCGCCTCCATCGGATCCACCCGCGTAGCCCTGCGGGCCGGCAACCACGTTGCGATCACGGCCAGCACCGCCAGGACCAACGCGGCACCACCGAGGGCGAGTGGATCGGTGGGCGCGACCCCGAAGAGTTGAGCGCTCAGCAACCGCGTCAACGCGAGCGCGCCAACACCA
>DATEOL010000333.1:0-3433 GCA_035274025.1 Gemmatimonadales bacterium
ATGATCCTGTAGGGGCCGGGCACTGCCCGGCCCGAATTAGCAAGGCGGGCCGGGCATGGCCCGGCCCCTACATCAGATCGCTTCCAGCTGCTGCAGGATCTCCGTCCATCCCTTCGTATGCCCTTCGACGTTCTTCACGGAATCCAGTCCGTCGTGCACGAGGGTGACTTCAGTCCTGTCTCCCAATGACTTGAGGTCGATCGTCACCACCGTCGGGCGCTGGTTCGTCGCGGCCGATATCCAGGTGAACTTGAGCCGCTTGGGCGGCAGCACCTCGAGATACTCGCCGTTGTGCTGGAAGACCTTCCCATCCTTGCCGTGCATGGCGATCCGGAATTTGCCGCCCACCCGAACGTCGCACTCCACGTCGGCGTGACCGGGATTCCCCGGCGTGATGAACTGCCGGAGGGACTGGGGGTCGGTCCAGGCCGCGAACACGCGGTCGATGGGGGCGGACAGGACGCGCTTGATCTCCAGCTTCAGGTCTTCGGTTGTCGCGTTCACAATGTGCTTCTCCTGTTGGTGCGTTTGGGCCGCGGGGCGTCACTGGTCAGCAGATCCTCCAGCGCATCGAGCCGGGTCTCCCAGAACCGCTGGTGGTACTCGATCCATTCCGCGGCCGTCTCGAGCGGCCTGGGCTCGAGGGAGCAGTGGTGCTCCCGTCCCCGGACGGCGCGCTTCACGAGACCAGCTTCCTCCAGCACGCGAAGGTGCTTGGAAATCGCGGGGAGGGAGGTCGTGAATGGCGCGGCGAGGGTGGAGACGGTGGCCTCTCCCTTCGAGAGCCGGGCGACCATCGCCCGGCGGGTCGGATCGGACAGGGCATGGAAGACGCGGTCGAGCTGGGCCGGAGAACTGTTAACCATATGGTTAACTATTATCGATTGAACGAGGCCTGTCAATAGCTGCTAGCGGCTAGCTGCTAGCTAAAGGCCTGCTCGCATGGCTCCCCGATGCTGGGACGCGCGAGCAGGCCTCGAGGGGCCACCAAACCAGCTAGCAGCTAGTAGCTAGTAGCTCGTAGCTAGTAGCTAGCAGTTCCCAGCTAGGGCCTGAGCCATAAGACGTGAGCCGTGGCTTTCTCGACGGCGCCTCGCGAGTATGACAGGGGGAAGTACTCATGCCTATCCCAGAGCGGCAGCAGGTTCCCGTAGAACGGACTCCCCGGCTGCCCCGACTGGCCCGGCACATTCGTCGCGACCGAGTTGTCCCAGTCGGCGAGATCGAGGACCTCACGGAACGACGCGCCGTGGGTCGACTTGAGGTTGGCCCCGACGGCGGCGAATACCGTGCTCCCGCCGCCGCGCTTCACCTCCGGCAGGTCGAAGGCCCGTGCCAGCGGATGGCGGAACGGCGCGGTGTGCACCTCACCCCACTTGGGCCAGCGCGCCGGATCCGAGCCATAGCGATCGCGCATGACTCCCGCGGCCGCGGCGAATGCACCGGTGAGCAGCTCGGCGGCGCCGGGTTCGCGAACCTTCTTCAGGACCACCGGCAGGTCGAGGGCCGACACATAGCCCTTTCGGAGCTCCACGGTCTTGTCACCCACCGCGGTCGACAGCGCGCGACTCGACAACGAATCGACCCAGATCTGGTAGAGGAGCGGTGCCACCGCGTCCGCCTGCATCCGGTAATCCCACTTCGATATCAGATCGAGCGCTGCGCCGCTCGTCCCCGCCTTGCGGCAGGCCTCGAGCAGCAGCGGGACGAGCTCCCGCGCGGGAATCGAGAGGTCATCGTGCTGCAGCTTCTCGAAATCCTGGCGGGTCCAGTCCTTCCGCGTCTTGAGTACCTCGGTGATCCGATGGAACCGCGAGGGCTCGGCCCATTCGTAGGCCAGCGGCTTGGTGTAGCCCTCGGGCAGGATGTTGTGATTCGCCGTCGCGATGAATCCTTCGGCGGGATTGTACTTCATGGGCAGCTCGCTGAACGGCAGGAATCCCTTCCATTCATAGCGTCCATCGCCCGGAACGGGCAGCATGCCGGTCCAGGAGCGAAGCGGCATGAGCCCGGCGGCGACCCAACCGATGTTTCCGTCGACGTCGGCGTAAATGAGGTTCTCGGTCGGGAGCTTCCACCGGGCAGTCGCGGCCTTGAAGGTGTCCCAGTCCTTCGCGCGGTTGATCGAGAGCTGCGCGAGGTAACCGGCGGTTCCCGGCTCGGTGCCCACGAACCTGATGACGTAGGCGCGGCCGGTCGAATCCTTCGAAATGATCGGTCCATGCTCGGTGAACTCGAGTCGCACGATCCGGGGAGCATCTCCCTTCACCGGGATCGTGTCGACGATCAAGCGGATCGGCCGCCAGCCAGTGGCGCCCATGGAGCAGACGCGCGACGAGCCATTGGGACAGCGGCCCAGACGCTCGACGTAGATGTCCTGCTGGTCCATTCCGACGATCGTGAAGCCGAAGCCGACCCGCTCGTTGTGGCCGGCCGCGACGCCCGGCACGCCCGGTTCCCCCGCGCCGATCACGTTCCAGCCCGGCCCGACCAGGTGGGTGAGATAGCGCAGTGATGGATTGGTGATGCTCCGGTGCGGATCGTTGGCAAGGATCGGCTTGCCGGTCGCGGTCATCTTGCCGCTCACGACCCAGTTGTTGGAGCCATCGACTCGCGAGTAGTTGAGCCCGCGATAGGCATCGTAGAGCGCGCCGAGCGAGGCGGGGCTGATGGCCGCGAAGTCGACGTTGGGCGCAGGATCGATCAGGCGCGCGGGCTCGAGCGGGAAGAGCTGATCGGTCCGCTCCTTGCCCAGCACCCGCATGAGGGTGGCGCGCTCGATTTCAGTCGTCGCGTTCCCCGTCATCGACAGCGCCGCCATGCGCTGCAGCGGCATGTCGTCGGCGAAGGGCGTCGGCTTGAAGCCGAGCATGGTGTACTCGATCGGGGGCGTGTCCTTCACCAGGGCAACGTAGGCATTGAGTCCGCGCACGAACGAGGTGACGATCAGCCTGGTGTCGGGCGCGTAGCTGGTCCACTCGGCGTTCATGTCGCCGCGGTAGAGCAGCAGCCGGGCGAACTTGTCGCGCTCGAGGAAGTCGGGTCCGAGCACCTCGGAGACGGTGCCGTTGCCGATCCGCCGCCACATGTCGATCTGCCAGAGCCGGTCCTGCGCGGCGACGAAGCCCTGCGCGAAGAAGAGGTCACGGACCGTCTTCGCGTAGATATGCGGCAGCCCCCAGCGATCGCGGCGGACCTCTACCGCGCTATCCAGACCCGGGACCCGCAGCTCTCCTTCGATCTTGGCGAGACGGGTCTTCGCGGAGTCCAGCCACGGCGCCTGGGCGGGCAGGCGGGCAGGCGGGCTGGCGGATAGGATGATTGCCAATGCGATAAGAGCGCGCATGATCATTGACGATTGCCGATCGATGAGTGACGATTGTTGCGGCCAGCAGCCGCGCTGCTGGCTTAACTCGGAACGTCAATCGTTAAT
>DATEOL010000334.1:0-11425 GCA_035274025.1 Gemmatimonadales bacterium
CGAAAAACGAACGGGCCTCCGAGGTGGAGGCCCGCATCGTTTTCCTGCCCGCCTGCCCGTCCGCCCGCCTGTCCGCCCTAGTGCCCGCCCGGCTTCACCAGCAGATGAACCACCGCGAAAAGCGAGATCAGCGCCAGCGCGATCCCGATGGCGAGGATGATCGGAAAGACGAAGATGCCCGAGAGCAGCGGCCCGTCCTGCTTGAGGTGCATGTAGAACATCGCGACCAGCGCGAACTTGGCCGCGGAGAGAACGATCAGGATCGGGACGATCGTGGGTGCGACGAACGCGGCCAGTGCGGCCGGCTCGCCGCTGTTCGCGACTTCGTACGCGCCCACTTCGAAGGCCGTGAGCACGAACAGGATGACCGCGATCTTGACATAAGTCCCGGCGGACGGATGCGCGTGCTCGCCGGCGTGCGTTGCAGCGTGACTCATGGTTCGGCCTCAGCGCATCAGGTAGACGACGGGGAAGATCACGATCCAGACCACGTCCACGAAGTGCCAGTAGAGCGCGGCCAGCTCCAGGTTGAGCGACTTCTCCGGCGGCAGCTTCCCGCGGAAGGCCAGGATCAGCACGGTCGAGAGCCAGATGACGCCGAGGGTCACGTGGCTGCCATGGAAGCCGGTCAGGGTATAGAAGCTGGAGCCGAACAGGTTGGTGGTGTAGCCCAGTCCCTCGTGCACGAAGTGGGTGAACTCGTAGACCTGCATCCCGATGAAGAAGAGCCCGCCGATCACCGTAGCGCTGAGCCAGAACAGGAGCTTCTTCCGGTTGCCGGTCTGGGCCCCATTCAGTGCCATCACGACGAAGAAGGAGCTGAATAGCAGCACCGCGGTGCCGAAGGTGACGAGCGGGATCGAGAAGATCTGCTCGCACTCCTGCATCTTGCCGTGGAGCATGCACTGCGACGCCTCGTGCGGCAGGGGACCGACCAGGCTCTTCCCCTTGTACACCAGGTACGTCGAGATCAGTGACGTGAAGAACATGCACTCCGACCCGATGAAGGTCCAAATGGCCAGCTTCCGGCTGTCGATGCCGGTGCTGGTCGGGTGTTCGAGTGCGTGGGCGTGTGCGTCAGCCACGTTCGTCAATCCTCTTGCTTGAGTTCAGCCGGCCGGCTCGAAGGCCCACTTCATGGCCCCGAAGAGCACGAGCAATCCGCCCAGGATGTTCACCGGGACCATGTGAAACATGAACCCGAGGAAGAAGACCAGCACGCCGATGGCGGTCACGAGCGGCCAGTAGGACGGGTTGGGCAGATGGATACCCGCGCCGCTCACCCGCTCGGGCTCGGGGAGCGTCCCACCGGCCTGGCGGCGGCGATACCAGAGCTCGTCGCGGGCGTGGACCTGGGGGATCTCGTTGAAGTTCCATTCCTGGGGTGGTGACGGAATCGCCCACTCCAGGGTCGCGCCGTGCCACGGGTCGGCCGGGGCCACGCGCTCTGCGCGGGTCCGCGCCGAGGTCCAGATGTTGTAGAGGAAGGTGAGGAACGAGAGGCCGAGGAGGAAGGCTCCCACGGTCTCGATCATGTTCATGGTCTCGAAGCCGAGCCCCGCCGGGTAGGTATAGACCCGGCGCGGCATCCCGTGCAGCCCGACGAAGTGCATCGGGAAGAAGGTCAGGTTCATGCCGATGAAGGTCAGCCAGAAGTGCAGCTTGCCGATCTTATCGTCGAGCATGAAGCCCGACATCTTGGGCCACCAGTAGTAGGCGCCGCCCAGCAGGCCGAAGATGCTGCCGCCGAACAGCACGTAGTGGAAGTGCGCCACGACGAAGTAGGTATCGGTCTGCTGCAGGTCAGCCGGGGGGGAGGCGTGCATGACGCCAGAGAGGCCGCCGATGATGAAGAGCGCCACGAAGCCGATCGCGAACAGCATCGGCGTCTTGAACTGGATCGACCCGCCCCAGATCGTACCCAGCCAGTTGAAAATCTTCACCCCGGTGGGGACCGCGATCAGCATCGTGGTCACCGAGAACACCGCGTCCGCCACCGGTCCCATGCCGGTGGAGAACATGTGGTGACTCCACACGCCGAAACCGAGGAAGGCGATGAAGGCGCCGGAGAAGACCATCGCGGCGTAGCCGAAGAGCGGCTTCCGCGAGAACACCGGCAGGATCTCGGACACAATGCCGAAGGCCGGCAGGATCAGGATGTACACCTCGGGGTGCCCGAACAACCAGAAGAGGTGTTGCCAGAGGATCGGATCGCCTCCCCCTCCCGGACTGAAGAAGTGGGAACCGAAGTTCCGGTCCGCCATCAGGAAAACCAGCGCGACGGTGATGACCGGGAAGGCGAGCAGCAGCAGGATCTGGGTGAAGAAGCTCATCCAGGTGAACATCGGCATCCGCATGAGCGTCATGCCGGGGGCCCGCATGTTCACGACCGTGGTAAAGAAGTTCACCGCGGCGGCCAGGGAGGCGATGCCCAGGATCTGGAGGCCGATGACCCAGAAGTCGACGTTGAGTCCGGGCGAGAACTGCTTGCTGGTCAGGTTGGCGTAGCCGAACCAGCCCGCGTTGGGCGCGGCATTGAGCAGGAAGCTGACGTTGAGGAAGAGGCCGCCCAGGAGGAACACCCAGTAGCTGAACGCGTTGAGGCGGGGGAACGCCACGTCGCGCGCGCCGATCTGGAGCGGGATCATGAAGTTGAAGAACATCGCGGACAGCGGCATCACCCCGAGGAAGATCATGGTGGTGCCGTGCATCGTGAACAGCTGGTTGTACATCTCGGGGCTCACGAAGCCATGCTCCGGCTTCGCCAGCTGCCAGCGGATCAGCAGCGCCTCGAGACCGCCCATCAGGAAGAACAGGAACGCGGTGGCTCCGTACAGGATGCCGATCCGCTTGTGGTCGACGGTGGTGATCCAGCTCCACAGCCCCGTCTTCTCGTGCGCCGTGCCGTGCGCGTGGTCCAGAACCGAAGTGGCCATTGTGGTCGTCGCTCCGATTACTGATGCGCCCGCAGGTACGCGACCAGGGCGGTGATTTCGTCCTCGGTGAGCGGCCGCGGCAGCTTCATCAGGGACCCTTCCTTCACGACCTGGGGCTCCCGGAGCCAGCGCGCCAGGTTCTCCGGCGTGTTCTGCAGGATGCCGGCGGCGAGTCGCATCCGGCTGCCCACGTGGCTCAGGTTGGGGCCTTGGAGACCGGTGAGACCGGCGGTGGGGGTGCCCGCCATGGCGTGACATCCGATGCAGCCGCCCGCCATGAACGCCCGCTGTCCCCGCGCCATCACACTGTCGCGCTCCGACCGGGCCTGGGCGGCCGCGGGATCGGACGGTGTGGTGGTATCGACCTCGACCTTGCCGGCATTGACCATCGGCGAGCCGACCTGCTGGGTTGCCACCCACTGGGCGAACTCATCCGCGGTCTTCACGATCACCAGGGAGCCCATCCGGCCGTGCTGGATGCCGCAGAACTCACCACACTGCCCGGTGAACGCCCCCAGCGAGTCGGTTGTGAAGTAGAGCGTGGTGTACTTCTGGGGAAACGCGTCGCGCTTGGCGGCGAACTGCGGTACCCAGAAGGCGTGCAGGACGTCCGCGGTACGGATCTTCATCACCACCGGCTTGCCGGCGGGCACCACCATCTCATTGGCGGTGACGATCTGCTGCTCGGGATAGCGGAACTCCCACCACCACTGGTGCCCAATGACCTCGACCTCCATGGCGCCCGCGGGAATCTCGGCGGTGCGGAAAATCGCGCGCACCGTCGGGACCGCGATGAAGGCCAGGATGGCCGCGGGAATGATCGTCCAGACCACCTCGACGGTCGCGTTCCCGTGGGTCTGCTCAGGCTCCTGGTCGCCGGGACGGCCCCGGAACTTCCAGATGGCAAAGAGCAGGGCGCCCTCTACGAGGATGAACACGACTACGGCCCACTTGACCGTCGTCATGAAGACTTCGTCCACCATGGTGGCGAAGTCGCCCTTGGGGATCAGCGTGCTCTGTGGGAACGGCCCACTGCAAGCCGCCAGGAGCGCAACCGCAATGAGCGGAAGCCATCCCGGCAGCCGGCCAGGCCCCGGAGGGACCTTCCGGAAGGTCATTCGGCGGACACCCGATTAGAAGTAGAAACTTTGTTGTCTAAATCGTCGGAAGTGTAGCCGCCGTCAGGGCTTAATTCAAGACGCTCTCAGGGCTTTCGCATCAACGCTTCAATGCCCTCGGCCGTACGGGGAACCCCGCCGGTCAGGAGCTCATATCCATTGGCGGTCACCACGACATCGTCCTCGATCCGTACGCCCAGCCCTTCCTCCGGGATGTAGATCCCGGGCTCGAGCGTGAGAACCATGCCGGGGGCGAGCGCCACGTCGTAGCGCCCGACGTCGTGCACATCCATCCCGATGTAATGCCCAAGACTATGGATGAAATAGGTGTCGCAGGTCCGGCGCCCGCAGGTCGCGCCGGAATGATCGCGCATGTAGCGCCGCGAGATTGCGTCGAGCTGGGCCATCGTGATCCCCGGCTTGACCGCATCCATCGCCGCCTGCTGCGAAGCGAGCACCAGGTCGTACACCGTCCGCTGCCTCGGGCTGAACTTGCCGTTCGCCGGAAGGGTGCGGGTGACATCGGCCGTGTAGTACCCGAACTCGGCGGCCATGTCCATCACCACCAGGTCGCCGTCCTTGAGCTGTGCCCTGCTCTCGTCGTAATGAAGGACGGTGCTGTTGGCCCCGGCGCCGACGATGCTGGGATACCCGACCCGCTCGGCGCCCAAGCGGCGGAACTCATATTCGGCCGCGGCCTCGACCTCGTATTCCCAGGCGCCGACGTGGGCGGCCTTGATTGCGGACACGTGGCCGGCAGCCGAAATCTCCGCCGCGCGCTTGAGGCGACGGAGCTCATCGGCATCCTTGACCTGGCGAAGATCCGCCAGGGCGGGCAGCAGGTCGTTCGCCTTGCCAGCCTTGGAAATCAGGCCTTGCAGCAGCTCGGATCCCGCGGTCCGCCCGTTCCGCTTGGCCCAGATTCCGCCGGACTTGGCAGGGGAATCCGCCCCGCTGATCAGGGAATCGAGCACCTTCGCCACGTCGGCGGTCGAACGAACCTCCTTGGCGCCAAGCCCGGCAGTAGCCGCGGCCTCGGGACCGGGACCCATCCTGGCGCCGAGCCACCGCTCCTTCTCCGGCTCACGAGGGGGAAGGAAGAGGATGGCCTGGTCCGGCCCGCTGCTCCGCGCGACCAGCACCAGCCAGGACTCCGGCACCTCGAGGCCGGTGAGATAGAAGAAGTCGCTGTCCTGGCGGAAATCGCTGTCCTGGGCATACTCGGCGTCGGGTGGCTCGGACTGGCGCTCGCTGGCGCCCTGCAAGACGGCGACGCCGGTCCCGATCCGCTCCATCAACGCCGCTCGACGGGATTTGAGAAGGTCGACGGGAACCGGACCAGCTGGAGATCCGATCTGTAACAGGACCAAGGTCAGAGCAAGCATTGGGGGCCGGGTTAGAGGAGCACAGAGCACAGAGCACAGGGCACAGAGCACGGAGCACGGAGCACAGGATGACCTAGAACAATACGAGGCCCCCAAGGCGGTGTTCCATAGCTGCGCCGGTTCTCCGTGCTCTGTGCCCTGTGCTCTGTGCCCTGTCCTCTGTGCGCTGTGCTCTTTGCGCCAGGTGATTTGGACGGTATTATCAGTCACCGTGCCCGGCGCCATCCGCGTCGGGCCGCCCTTTTTTTTGCGGGGTTGAGTCATGATTGCCGAAATGCGCGAAAAGCTCGGGAAGGAGATCGAGGCTCTGACCTATGAGCTGAACATCACCCTTCCCCGCGCCATCGCCACCGCGGTGGAGATGGGGGACCTGCGCGAGAATGCCGAATACAAGGCCGCCCTGGAACGCCAGCAGTTTGTGCAGGCCCGGTTGGGACAGCTGCACCAGCGGATGGCCCAGATCAACCAGCTTTCCACCACCCAGCCCCCGACCGACCGGGTGGGCCTTGGCTCGGAAGTCGTCGTGCTCGACCTCGACACCAAGGAGACCGACCGGTACACCCTGGTGCTCGCGGAAATGATGGACATCGATGCCGGACACATCTCGCTCGCGTCGCCGCTCGGCCAGGCCCTGAAGGATCGCCAGGTCGGGGACGAGGTCTCGCTCCGGCTGCCCAATGGCGCCCGGAAGCTGCGCGTGGTCGAGCTCAAGACCGTGCACGACCAGGCGGCGCAATCATGAGCCTCTCCTCCGGCGGGCGTGAGCTGCATGTCGTGGGCGACCGGGTGCTCATCGTTCCCGAAGAGGGAGAGGATCGCACCCGCGTCGGGCTGTATCTCCCCGCGACCGCGCTCGACTCCCAGCAGGTACAGAGCGGCGAGATCGTGGCCACTGGGCCGGGTGATCCCGTCCCCGATCCGACCTCCTTCGACGACGAGCCCTGGAAAGTGACGCGGCCGCCGGCGCGCACCCGCCCCATGCAGGCCCGGGTGGGAGATCACGCCATCTTTTTCCGGAAAGCCGCGGTCGAAGTGAGCTTCGAAGGCCAGCGCTACCTCGTGGTGCCGCAGGCCGCGATCCTGGTGCTCATCCGGGACGAGCGCGACGAACGCTGACCCCGCGTGTGCCTCCAGCTCTACCTCGCGAGTCCGCTCACGCTGAGTGAGGTCCGCGCCATGCTGCCCGAAGGAGTGGTGGCCGACCTCGTTTCTCCCGCCATACAACGACTGTGGACTGAACGCTTCCCCGCGGCGCGGATCGTCGTGACGCTGCGCCAGGGCCAGTGCGCCTGCGGGCTCGCCGGCCAGCGTCACGAAGACAACGCGGAGGAGGAGCGCCGGCTTCGCGCCCGGTACCGCAAGGCCGGCGTCGATCGCCTGCGGGTGATGACCGCGCTGGACCGCCACCGCCGCGCCCCGCCTCACCACCGGAGCGCCGGCGCCGCCCAGCTCCTGGCGGGGTTCGTCGCCGAGCACGCGCGCAACGCCGGTCCATCGCTCTATTTTCTGGACTTCTCCGCCGAGTCCGAACGCATGCCGCCCTGGCCTGACGCCGATCCTTCCTCGATCACCGCGACGCAGGTGCGGGCCCAGCCCGAGTCATGGCTGCCGGAACAGACGCCGGTCCTCGTCACCGCGTAAGGAGCATCCTCGAGCGGATTGCCCAGCGACCCGATTGGCTCGAGTCGCTCGGCAGGCCGATGGAGACGCTCCCCACCGACCTGGTCGAGCGCTCCGGCACCCAGATCAGGAAGGCTGCCCTCGCGTTCGCCGCGATCTGGGCTTTTGTCCTGATCATCGCGTGGCCGGTCGCCTACGGCTTCAACGGGAGCATCCTCCGGGAGCGGGGCTTCCCGACGCCGGGAACCGAGATCGCGATCGTCGGTCTCCTTATCTCGCTCGCGATGGCCTGGTACGCATCCCGGAGACACGCGGACCGGGAGCAGGTTCTCTCGCTCGCGCTCGGCCACGAAGTGATCACCGCGGCGCTGGTCTCCGCCATCGCGTGGTGGGCCCCGGGCGACACGTTCCGGACCAGCCTGTCACCGATCTGTCTCTTCCTTCCTATCTATCCGGCGCTGGCACCGCTGGCACCGAAGCACGTCCTCACTGCCGGCCTGCTGGCGGCGACGACCGACGTGCTCGGATGGTCGATCGCGGAAGCCCGCGGCGTCGCGCCGTCGGCGCCGGCGTTGCAGATGTTCTTCGCCTTCAGCACCACCTATCTCTGCGCGCTGCTCTCGATGCTGCCGGCGAAGATCATCCGGCGGCTGGGACGCGAAGTACAGGAAGCCCGGGACATGGGCGCGTACCGCCTCGGCAAGCTGATTGGCAAGGGCGGAATGGGTGAGGTCTATCGTGCCTCGCACCGGCTGCTGGCGCGACCGGCCGCGGTCAAGGTGATTGGCGTGACGGACATGAGTGAAATGGACAGCGAGACCCGCACCCGCGCGCTCGAGCGTTTCCGTCGCGAGGCCGCCGTCGCCGCGGCGCTCACGTCGCCGCATACGATCAGCCTCTTCGACTTCGGCGTCACCGACTCAGGCACCTACTACTACGTCATGGAGCTCCTGCAGGGCATGGATCTCCAGGCGATGGTCGACCGCCACGGCCCGATCCCGCCCGCCCGCGCACTCCATTTCCTGCGCCAGACGGCGATCTCGCTGGCCGAGGCGCACCAGTTCGGGATCGTGCACCGGGACATCAAGCCCTCGAACATCTACGCGTCGCGGCTCGGGCTCGAAGTCGACTTCGTGAAGGTCCTCGATTTCGGGATCGTCAAGGTCGAGCCGAAGAAGCTCGACGAGGCCTCGCTCAAGCTTTCCCGCGAGGACGTGCCGATCGGGACCCCGGCCTACATGGCGCCCGAAGGCATCGACGGCGGCGCGGCGCTCACCCCGGCTTCCGATATCTATTCGCTTGGCTGCGTCGCGTTTTTCATCCTGACCGGCGACATGGTCTTCCGGGCCGGCTCGGTGCTGCAGATGGCGATCAAGCACAGCGAAGAACAGCCCAGGACGCCCAGCGCGGTCCAGGCCGGCAGCAGCATCACGCCGGAGCTCGATGCCCTCGTTTTGCGTTGCCTCAGCAAGAACCCGGCGGATCGCCCGCCGGATGCGCTCGCGCTGCTCGCCCTCCTCACCCCGCTCACGCAGGCAACGCCCTGGGACCCCGAAGCTGCAAGCGAGTGGTGGGAATCCCACGTCCCTGTCGAGCCGGAGACTGCGTGACGCCTCCGCTCTGGGAATACGGAGGCAGCGGACCGGTGATCAACATCGCGCCAGCGAATGGATTTCCTCCGGCCACTTACCTGCCGCTGTTCGAGGGACTCAAGCGAGCCCACCGCATCGTGTGCATCCCTCCGCGCGCGTTGCGCGGCGAGGGACCACCTCCCGCGAAGGCAGGATCATGGGAGATGGTCGCGGAGGACCTTGTCGCCGGATGGGAAGCGCATCACCTCGCACCGGTGTTCGCAGTGGGACATTCGTTCGGGGCGGTGTCCTCGCTGTTGGCATCGATTCGCGCCCGCCATCTGGTGCGGGCGCTGATCCTCCTCGATCCCACCATTCGCGAGCCCCGGGTCATGGCGCAGGCCGCCGCGGCCAGGAAGGCCCATGGCGAGGTCCGGTTCCACCTGGTCGATACCGCACTCCGCCGCCGTGCCGTCTTCGAGACCCGGGAGTCAGCGTTCGCGTACTGGCGCCGCAGGCGGCTGTTCCATGACTGGTCGGATGAGGCGCTCCAGCGCTACGCCGATGCCATGCTCCGTCCTGCGCAGGAAGGACACGGCTTCACCCTGGCGTGGCCCGCGGAGTGGGAGACGTGGTACTACCGGTCCTTCTATCCGGGCACCTGGGAGGACATCCCCCATCTCGACGAGGCTCTCCCTCTCCTCATTATCGGCGGCGAGACCAGCGACACCCTTTCCCCCGAGTCCGCGGCCAAGCTCCGGGAAATGCTTCCCCGTGCTACGCATGTGACCATGCCGGGTGCCGGTCACCTGTTCCCCCAGAGCCATCCGGCCGAAACACGGGCCATCCTGGAACAATGGCTGGCGGGGGTTTCGTGATTCCCGTATCGTAGCTCATCCCCTCCCCGGGAGCGGGCATGTCGAATCGTGAAGGTGTTGGAGCTGGTCTGCTGGGTGCGGGGTCCGTGGCTCTGTGGTTCCTCATCCTGGACATCATCAAGGGCAAACCCCTGATCACACCGAGCGTGCTCGGCGACGTGATCCTGCTCAGGAACGCGAATCCTTCGCTCGACGTGGTGAACACCCGCGCGGTGATCGGGTACACCGCGCTTCACCTGGCCGTATTCATGATCCTTGGCATCATCGTGGCGAAGCTGGTGGATCTTTCGGAGCGCCATGGTATCTGGCGCTTCGCGCTGCTGATGCTGTTCGTGGTGTTCGAGGTGTTCTTCTACTGGCTGGTGCAGCTCGGATTCACCGCGACGAGCGGACTCTTTCCGCTCTGGACGGTGCTGGTCGCGAACACGCTCGCGGCCGCGGTGATGGGCTGGTGGCTCTACCGGAGGCATCCGGGACTGAAGGCGGCGTTCCAGTCCTCGCCACTGGGAACATGAGACGCAGGCGTTGGGGCGGTTAGGGCGGTTGCGGCGGTTGCGACGGTTACGACGGTTACGACGGTTACGACGGTTACGACGGTTGAGGCGGTTGCATCCTCAACAATCCATCCGCCCCAACCGCCTAACCGCCGTAACCGCCTTTTCTTGACACCACGGGGCCAGCCCTGTGTATTGTAGAGGATTCTCCCTTATGTGGGTGCATGTCGGCCGACCAACTCGTTTGCCCATCCTGTCATACGCCACTGCCTGAAGCGGCTGCGTTCTGCTACGTCTGCGGAACCCCGACGCCCACGGGGACGCGCGATGGCGAGGCTGCGACCACCCGTCCGTCGCTGCAGTCTGCGGCGGCGGTGGTCGACGTGCGCAAGCGCCTGGAAAAGGCACTGGGCACCAACTTCACGGTCGGAGAGCTGGTCGGTCGCGGCGGATTCGCTGAGGTCTTTTCGGTCCGGGACAATCGCCTCAAGCGCGAGCTCGCTGTAAAGGTCCTGTCACCAGAGCTGGTGGTGAACCAGCCCATGCTGCAGCGGTTCCGTCGCGAGGCGGAAGCGGTCGCCGCGCTCCGTCATGCGGGGATCGTCCCGATCTACGACATCGGGGAGTCGGGCGGCATCGCGTACATCATGATGCCGCTCATCAAGGGCGAGACGCTGAAGAAGCGACTCGACCGCGAGGGCCGGCTCCAGATCAACGAGGTGCGCCGCGTCCTCAAGGAAATTGCGACCGCGCTGTCGGTCGCGCACGACGCCGGACTGGTCCACCGTGACATCAAGCCGGAAAACATCATGCTCGAGGGTCCCAAGCAGCAGATCCTCGTCATGGACTTCGGCATCGCGAAGGCGCTCGATCCCGACCAGACCGGGATGACCTCGAGCGGGCTCATCGTCGGCACGCCGCACTTCATGAGTCCCGAGCAGGCGAGCGGCGAGGCCGTCGATGCCCGGAGCGACCAGTATTCCCTGGCGGTGCTGGGCTATCGCATGGTCACCGGCGCGCATCCGTTTGACGGCGAGACGACGCGCGCGCTCCTCTACAAGCAGGTCTTCGAGACGCCACCGCCGGCGCGGGAACGGTTCCCCGACGTTCCCGTCTCGCTGTCGGACGCGCTCCACCGCGGGATGGCGAAGGACCCGAAGGATCGTTACGCCTCGATCGACGAGTTCGCCGCGGCGGTGCTCCAGGAAGACACCTACGAGCGTGCCGCGCTCCCACCGCCCAAGTCGAAGAGCAAGTCGAAGCCGCCGGAGCCCTCGAAGGACAAGCCGAAGGTCGCGGCCAAGCCCGATGCCAAGGGCGTGACTCATCCCGCCACCGCGAAGCCAGCCGGAAGCGGAAAGCGGATCGGGATCGTTGCGGTCGGAGCTGTCGCGACCATTGCGGCGATCGCGGTCTTCCTGAT
>DATEOL010000335.1:0-20460 GCA_035274025.1 Gemmatimonadales bacterium
GCTTCGCATCATCGCCTGAGCGGTCGTCAACGGGACCTGGGGAAGGTCGCGCAGCACTTGGGGCACACCGAAGCTGCTGAGGAGCCGATGCTCGACGTCCGATTTGATCCCGACGAAATCGATGGTGATCCTGCCCTTGAGGTCGGTGCGGCCGTCGAGCGCGCCCCGAAGCGTTGCGAGGAATTCCGGCAGGTCGCAATGGAGGCCGAGGTTGCCCATATAACTCACGGTCGCGCGGCCTGAGGTGCCTTCTCGCTCGTGGTGGCGGGCGCCTTTCGCGGCTTCCTCGTCCCACCCATTGCCCACTACGGCCGTGATGTTGCGATCCAGGATGGGGAAGGCCTTCAATTGGTGATCGCGCTGAGCTTCGGTCGTGAAGGTGACGAGTGACGCCCGGCTGAGCACCCGGTTCTCCCAGAACCGGTCGCTGTTGCCATGGTGCACGAATGCGAACGGGCTCTCGGACCACTCATCCCGGTAATCGAGGGAGTAGGGGATGCGCCAGTGCCGGGCGAGCACCATGGCGGCGATGAACTCGGCGAACGTGGGACCGGTGGCATGGATGAGATGGGGCGACTCGCCCGGCATGGCATCGAGAGCGCCGTCGATGATCGCCTGGACGTGGGCGAACCCCCCGTCCAGGCTCGGCGTGACCCGGTGGCTGATGTCGAGGGAGCTCCACTGCCAGTTGACCAGGCGGACCGAGGCCGGGAAGCGATTTCGAAGCTCGAGGCCTGCGGCTGTAGGAGCCCCCGGCCCCGGTCCGCTCAAGGCCGTGATCCGCCATCCCCGCCGTTCCGCTTCCGCCATCAACGCGAGTGGACGATATACTCCGCCGGTGATCGTCGGCGGAAGATGACGCGCAAGCAGGACGATATGGGGTGCGCCCGACCTCGGGGAACGCGAAACCGCCCGGGGCATCCAGGACGCGGCAAGATACCTTGCGGCCTGATACCAGACCCGGGCGGTGTCGACTCCGATGCGAGGAACGCGGCGCCAGTGGACGCCGTTCAACTCAATACCCGCCTCCCTTGATCCGGTCTGCAAGCAGCGATCCACCTGGTGCGGTCGTGATCTGGTACTGACCCGAAATTACGAAAGTTCCTGTTTGCGCGGTATCGCACGCGGCGAAGACTGCGAGCGGAAAGGCATGCGTCAGCGGCCGTCCGGGCCATCGGGTGAAATCCAAATAAACCCCGAACTCCCTGCATAAAATCCCGGCGGATGGCGCGAATCATGCTACCGCTATCGTTGACTAATTCCAGGGTATTTTTCGTCATGCAGGATCGGTTTTCCGAGGTGGCCGGGCCGGACAGGCTGTCCGTAAAGCGGGGCGGAGCACCGCTCATCGGGATCGGCATGCCGGTATACAACTGTGGGGAATACATCGGTCAGGCGATCGAGTCGCACCTGGCCCAGACGTTCGGGGACTTTGAGCTCGTCATCACGGACAACCAGTCCACCGATGCGACCGAAGAAGTATGCCGGCGTTATGTAGCCTCCGACCCACGGGTTCGATACATCCGGAACCCGACGAATGTAGGAGGCCCTGGAAACTTCCGTCTCGCCTTCGCGCACAGTCGTGGGCAGTACCACAAATGGTCGACGGCGGACGACTGGTGGGGGCCAACGTTTCTCGCGGATGCTGTCGCGGTGCTGGATCGCGATCCCGAGACGGTGCTGGTCTACCCCAGGACCGTGATGGTGGACGAGGCGGGACAGGAGACCGGGCGCTTCGAGGATTCCCTTCACCTGCGTGACGAGCGCCCTTCCAACCGCTTCATCAGGTTGTACAACACGATCACGCTCTGCCAGGCGCACCTCGGGCTCATGCGGCGAGACGTCATGGCGCGCACCGGGCTGATTGGCGGGGAGCTGGCCTCGGATATCCGCTTTCTTGCCGAACTCAGCTTGTACGGAAAGTTCTTCGTGCTGCCGGAGTACCTGTTTTTCCGCCGCTTCCACCAGACCTGTTCGAGCTGGAACCGGACCGACATGACGCGCCAGGGGGCCTATTACGCACCCCGCGGCTCGGGATTCCGCTTTCACGCCTGGCGACGATACGGCGCCCTTGTTCTGGCCGTGGCGCGCGCCCCCATCGCCGCGACCGAGCGACTGCGACTGGTCAAATACATCGGAGGTCTTGCTACCCAGCAGCGGGGCCGCCTCTTCCGGGAGATAACCCGGATGGGAAAACCGGATCCGAAGGGCCTGCATATTCGCTAGCCGGCACGGTGAACCGGTCTCTCAGCTCCTGAGGTTTCCGGATCAGACGCTCGAGTTTCGCGAGGTGCTGCGCCGCCCGGAAGGGCCGTGCCGTTTCGCGGAGAAACCCTGGGTCAACCGGGGAAGGAACCGGCCGGCTCGCGATTCGTTCCAGCGCCTCACCGAGGGCGGCCGGATTGCTCCTGCCGACACGCAGCGCCGGTCCATACCGTTCGAACACCGCGCCCGACTCACCACCCTCGCCGTACACCAGCACGGGGCGTCCCGCTGCGATGTATTCCCATGCCTTGCCGCCAACGTACCGGCTGAAGCGGGCGGGGTTGAGGTAGAGAAGGGCCTCGGCGCTCCGCATGATGCGCTGTGCCTCGGAGAGCGGCACCTGGGCGACCGAGGAGACCACGCCGGGGATCGGGAAGTCCGTGATCGCCTTGACGTCTTTTGGCTCCTTCATTCCCACGAACACCACTTCGATGCGGGATGCGAGCGCGGGCCGGGCCGCGAGCGTCGCAGCGAGCACGGCGAGAAAATCCGGCGCCTCGTAGATGCTCACGTTGCCGAGGAAGACGACTCTGGCCCGCGCGCTGGACGGGTGGCCATTCGACGACGCCTGCGCTCCTGCCGGCGGCTCATCCCAGCCATTGGGAACCACATCGGTCACCTCGGCACGCAGGGACGGGAATGTGCCGATCTGGTGCTGGCGCTGCGCCTCCGTGGTGAAGGTCACCAGTCCCGCATTCGAGAGGACCCGGGACTCCCAGAAACGGTCGGAGTTTCCCTTCTGCACGAAATGCATGGGGCACTCCGACCATTCGTCGCGATAGTCGAGCGCGTACGGCACCCCGTATCGAGCGCCCAGCACCATGGCCGCGACGAATTCGGCGAACGAGGGCCCGGTCGCGAGCACCAGGTCCGGCACGTCGCGACCGAAGGTCCGTCGGGCAGCGTCGATGATCGAGTCGATGTTGGTGAACCCGCCGTCCAGGGAAGGAGAGAGTTGCCCGCTCACGTCGGCCGGACTGAAATGCCACTCCACCACCCGGACCGCTGCCGGTATCCTGGCCCTGACCTCGAGTCCGGCGGCGGTGGGATGCTCCGGCGCCGCCTGGCACAGCGCCGTCACCCGCCATCCATTTGCCACCGCGGCCTGCATGAGGGCGGTCGGACGGTAGATCCCGCCGTTCACTGCCGGCGGGAGGTGCCGAACGAGGAGCAGCAGGTGAGGGGCCTCGGTACGTACATGACGAACCGCCCGAGTACTCCGGGCCGCGGCAAGATAGCTTGCGGCCTGGTACCAGACTCGGGCGGTATCGACTGCGATGCGAGGAACGCGGCGCCAGGTGACGCCGTTCAGCTCAATACCCGCCTCCCTTGATGTCTTCCTTGGCCTTGCCCAGCCCGAACCGAAGGCCCGCGACAAGTCCATGGCTCGGTCCGACCAGCAGGCTGCCATCCGACGGCGCGGTCGTGATCTGATACTGACCGAAGATCACGAAGTTCTTGCTCGCGCGATACTGCAGGCCGCCAAGCAGGGAGCCAAAGCCGGTGCTGCCGCGCTCCTTCGCCTCGGCAAGCGCGTCGGCGGCGTCAACGGGATCGGTAAAGACCCCTTCGACCTGTGTGCCGGTGGTATGAAGGATACCGAACCCGAGCCCCAGGAAGGGCTCGAATCTCGCCCGCAGGGGGAAGATCATCAGGCCGGCGGTGTATTTCCGCAGGTGGTCGTAGGTGACTTCGCGGGCGCCATTGGGTGCCGTGGCGTCACCGAAGGCAGAGGTCTCATCGCTCCCCAGCGCTTCATCAAAGGAGAGCATGAGGCCAGCGCGCTTTCCCATCACGAGGAGATGGAAGCCGACGCTGGGCGTCGACGCATAGTCCTGGGTCTGGGTCTGAGTCAGCAGGACTCCGCCCTGCGCTCCGAAGTACCAGCGATAGGAGTCCTCGCGAAGCTCTTGAGCTGCGAGCGCCCCAGTACTACCCAGCAGGGCTGCGAGAAGGGAAAAGGTCCGAACGTACACGCGCATGAGTCTGGCCTCCCAGAGGAGCTCTAAAGCGTCTGTCTCGGCTTGGGTTAAACACACTGATGGACACCCTGGACGGGCGTCGCGCCTGCTCTACGGCAAAGGCTATGCTCAACCCGGACCGCATTGATGTAAAGTCTTTTCTGACAACGAGTTCCGTTCTGGAGCCGGTGCCTCAGGCAAGCTCGTCGGAGGGCCTGAGGTTCTTGCAGGCTACCGGTACGTAAGGCCTTGCGCCAAAAGGGCCTCGCACCGTGCCTCGGTTTCCGCACGATCTCTCCCCAGCATCACTCCCCTCAAGTGGGGGATCCGGCCGTCCCAGACGGTCCCCGATGGGTCAAAGGCCCCGAGTGGCAGGAAGGAGTCTCCGTCCGCCAGCCGCCGCCCGATCTCGCAGAGCTCGGCGAATGGGATCCGTCCCCAGATCGAGATCGCCCTCGCCC
Organism: Gemmatimonadales bacterium; assembly: GCA_035274025.1. Lineage (GTDB taxonomy): Bacteria > Gemmatimonadota > Gemmatimonadetes > Gemmatimonadales > GWC2-71-9 > SZUA-320. The sequence goes on from DATEOL010000335.1 coordinate 4,688, forward strand.
ATGCGCCGGGCCCGCGCCGTCGACAGGCCTCGTCGTACCAGAGCAGAGTGGGCGTGCTGCCGCAGACCCGGAAGTTGAGATCGAAAACGAGTGGCCTGCCGTCGGGGAGCAATCCCACATCAAAGCCGGCGAATCCGATGTAGCCCATCGACGCCGCTCGCGTCATGATCTGGCGGGCGAGTGCTATCGCGGAGTCGGGTGGAGTGAGCTCCGGGCTCACCCAGCTCGACAGGTACGTCCCGTCATCGGCGACAACCTGGTCCGCCGAGCCGATGTAGTGCACCTCTCCCCGGAAGTCTGCCGCCAGGTTGAGGCACATGGTCCGGGTGAAAGGCTGGAACTCCTCGACCACCACGCGATCGCACCCGGCGAGTCGCGCGGGCACCGATCGTACCGCGGCCTCGTCCCTGGCGATCAGCACGGCGCCTCCGGAGCCGCTCGACATCGGGGTCGATCCCTTGAGGACGACGGTGTTGCCCGGCTCGAAAGGGAGCGCCGCCGCGTCTTCGAGGGTCACGATCCGCCGGGGTGGACAGGCATCGGACGGGACAAGGGTCCCCAGCTCGGCCTTGTCGTTGAGCCGGGTGAGTAAATCGCGCGGAATCCAGTACAACGCATCGAGTGAGGGATCGGGCGGGTGGGCGTTCTGAAAGACGAGGCTTCGCGGTGGCACGTCACGAATCAGGTCGAGGAACTCCGCCTCGTTGCCATATTCGAGGAGATTGTCCGGCCATGGCAGTCCCGCGCCGGTGACGAGCGCGCGGGCTTCGGGGCTCAGCGATCCGCGAAACGCGAGGAAGGGGAGGCTGCCGGTGACGGTAACGAATCCGCCGGCGAAGGCATCGCGGGCCGCCTCGTCACCGCGGCGGAGCATGTGCCAGCCGCTCCACGACGCGCGGGGGTTGCACACCACATCAGGGCCGTAGACGCGGGCGAGTGTCAGCACTGCGTCAGATCAGCTTCAGTTCCCTGCCGATGGCCTTGAACGCCGCGAGCGCCTCGTCGAGGTGATCGCGCGTGTGTGCGGCGGAGATCTGGCAGCGCACCCGAGCCGTGCCTTGCGGCACGACGGGATAGCCGAACCCGGTGACGAACACGCCCGACTCGAGCAGGCGCTCGCTCATCCGGATCGCGGCCGCCGTCTCGCCCAGGATGACTGGGATGATCGGGGTCTCGCCCGGGATGGGCTTGAAGCCGAGCTCGGTCAGCTGTTCCCGGAAATAGACCGTGTTCTGCCGCAGCGTCGCAACGCGCTCGGGATGCGCTTCGAGGTATTCGATCGCCGCGATGGCGCTCGATGCCACCGTGCAGGGGAGGGCGTTGCTGAAGAGCTGAGGCCGTCCCCGCTGGGTGAGGTAGTCGGTCACTTCCGGGGAGGCGGCCACGAACCCGCCGGCAGCGCCGCCCAGTGCCTTGCCCAGCGTCGAGGTGATGATGGGGATTTCCCCCAAGAGGCCGTAGTGCTCCGCGGTGCCGCGGCCCGTCTTCCCCAGGACACCGGTGCTGTGGGAATCGTCGACGACGAGTATCGCGTCGTGCTTCCGGCAGATCTCGAGGAGGCCGGGCAGGTTCGCGATCGCGCCTTCCATGGAGAAGATGCCATCGGTGATGACCATCTTCGTCCTGCGATCCTTCGCGGCGCCCAGGCGGGCCTCGAGATCGGCGAGGTTGCCGTGTTGGTAGACGCCGGTCTGGCATTTGGTGATCGCCTTGGCGAGCCGGATGCCGTCGATGATGGAGGCGTGGTTGAGCTGGTCTGACAGCACCAGGTCGTCCGGGCCGAGCACCGTGCCGGGGAGGGCTTCGTTGGCATTCCAGCACGATACGAACGAGAGCGCGCTCTCGGTGCCGACGAGCCGGGCACAGGCCTGCTCCAGCTCGCGATGGATCGTGAAGGTGCCGCAGATGAATCGCACCGACGCGGTGCCGGCTCCATAGCGATCGATGCCGGCCTTGCCTGCCGCGACGACCTCGGGCTGGTTGGCGAGGCCGAGGTAGTCGTTCGAGGAGAGGATCACGACGTCACCGCGACCTTCCATCCGGGTGCGGGGTCCCTGCGGTGCCTCGAGGTAGTTGAGCCGCTTGTAGACGCCATCCTTGCGAAACTGCTCCAGCTCCGCCCCGATCCGGGTGGTGAGTTCGTCGCTCATGTGCCGATCTCCAGGATCACCTTCCCGGCCTGTCCATCCTTGATGACCTCGACAGCCTCCGCGATGCCCTCGAGCGGAAAGCGGTGGGTGATCACCGGGCTGGGGTCGAACTCCCCGGACTTGATGAAGCGGGCCATCGCGTTCCAGGTCGAGTACATCTTGCGGCCGGTGACGCCATAGAGCGTGAGCCCCTTGAAGATCACGTCGCGGGCGAAGTCCACTTCGGTGCTGCGGCTGGGTGTGCCCAGCATGTTCACCCGGCCGCCCGGGCGGGCCGCGGCGAAGGCCTGCGCGTGTCCGGCGGGATGGCCGCTCATCTCGCAGACGAGGTCGACGCCGAGCCCCCGCGTCAGTTCCTTGATGCGCGCCACGACGTCGTCCTTGCCGGGATTGAGCGTCTCGTGGGCGCCCATCGCCCGGGCGAGCTCGAGGCGTCGCGGATTGAAGTCGCTGGCCACCACCAGGGCGGCGCCCGCGGCGCGCGCCACCCCGACGGCGAAGCAGCCGATGGGGCCGCAGCCCAGCACGAAGACTGTGCTGCCGGGAACGTCGCCGCCCTCGAGCACCGTGTGCACCGCGTTGCCCACCGGGTCCATGATCGCGCCGATTCCCGGCGTGATTCCATCGAGCAGCATCACGTTCGAGACCGGCATCGAGATGTAGTCCGCGAAGGCGCCGTCGCGGTCCACGCCGATGATCCGGGTGCGAACGCAGAGGTGGCCGTTGCCGGTGCGGCAGGGCAGGCAATGCCCGCAAATGATGTGGCCCTCGGCGGTGACGAGGTCACCGACCTTGAGGAGGCCTTCGGCGGCCGCATCCTCGCCCAGCTTCTCGATGCGGCCGGAGAACTCGTGCCCGATGATGAGGGGTGGCTTGAGCCGGCCCGCGGCCCAGGCATCCCACTCCCAGATGTGGAGGTCAGTGCCGCAGACGCCTGCGTTGAGCACCCGGATCAGCACATCCGACGCGCCGACGGAAGGCACGGGGACCTCGCGGACCTCCATGCCTGGGCCCGCGGCAGTTTTTACAATCGCTCGCATAAGGGTGCGGAAAAATACACCAGTCTGCTACTCGAACGTCAGGATGGCTCGCCCCGCGGCGACGGTCACGCGCTGTCGCCCGTTCTGCAGGTAGGTGATCGGCGCCGATGATACCCGGCCACCGACGTTGAATCGCCAGAGCTCCCGTCCGCTGCGATCGTGGAAGGCGCCAAAGACGTCGCCGGCTCCGGTGAACACAAGCCCGCCGGCAGTGGTCAGGATACCGCCCAGCAAGTTGGAGGGAAGATCGCCGGTGAAGCGATGCTCCCAGCGGAGCTCGCCGGTCAGCGCGTCGAGCGCGCGGACGAAACCGGCCGCGTCGGTCGTGCGAATCTGTCCGTGGCCGCCGAGGTAGTCGCTTCCCGCGCTGTAGTCCTCACCGCGCCGGAAGAAGACCGAGCCCTGCTCGTGCACCGGAACGTAGAACATCCCGGTCCGCGGGCTGTAGGAGGGCGACCACCAGTTGGTGGCGCCGTTCTGCGACGGATAGACCAGCGCTCCGGTCTCCGAGGGCGTTGCGTCGGGCCGGACGATGGGACGCCCCACGCTGTCGAGACCGCTTGCCCAGGTCTGGGTCGCGTAGGCCCTTGCGGTAACGAAGCGTCCCGTGATGCGATCGAGGACGTAGTAGAACCCATTCTTGTTCGCGAAGAGCAGGAGCTTCCGGTCGATGCCGCCGATCTTCGCGTCGATCAGCGCGGGTACCTGCACCGCGTCGTAGTCGTGGGTGTCGTGGGGCGTGAACTGGAAATGCCAGGCGAGCTCACCGGTCTCGGCCTGAATGGCGACGACCGAATTGGTGTAGAGATTGTCACCGGGCCGGCTGGAGCCGTCGTAGTCCGGGGAAGGGTTGCCGACACCCAGGTATACGAGACCAAGCTCGCGATCGTACGAGCCGGTGAGCCAGGCGGGACCTCCTCCCGTCGCCAGCGCGCCGCCTTCGCCCCAGGTCTCGCTCCCGGGCTTGCCGGGCTCGGGAATGGTGTAGAAGCGCCAACGGCGCTGTCCGGTCTGTGCATCGTAGGCATCGACGAATCCCCGAATTCCGAATTCTCCCCCCGCAACACCCGCGATGATCATTCCCCCGAGGGCGAGTGGCGCGGACGTAAAGGAGTAGCCGCTTCGCGATTCGGCGACCCTCGCTTCCCATCGCGGCTTGCCGGTCCTTCCGTCGAGCGCAATCAGTCGCGCATCGGGGGTTCCGACGTACACCGTTGTGCCGAGGACGGCGACGCCGCGGTTCACCACGCCACAGCAGAGCCGGAGGTCGCCGAGCCGCGGCGTGAACTTCCATCGGACGCTCCCGGTCGCCGCGTCGAGCGCGACTACCGCCGCTCCCGGCTCGGTGAAGTACATGACGTTGTCCACGACCACCGGGGTCGTCTCGACCCGGCCGAAGTCGTGCTCGGTCTGGTAAATCCAGGCGACGCGGAGGCGCGACACGTTCGAGGTGTCAAGCTGGCGCAGGCGGCTGTGTCTCCAGCCCCCATACGAGCCGTGATACATGAGCCAGTTGGCGGAGTCGCCCTCCGCGCCCAGGAGCCGCTCCGCTGAAACATCCGGCGGTTCGGCGAGAACCGCCGGACTTTCCGCGCTGGAGAAACGGGTCCTGAGCTCCGTCACGGCCGCGACCAGCCGCCAGAGCTCGCGATCCTCGAGCGGGTGCGCGGGCATGCCGGTCCCGGGAATCCCTCGCTGGATGACCTGGTACAACGCCCAGTCGCTGTTGCCCCGCTCGAGCACCGCCGAACGGAGATCGGGCGCGGACGCCCCGGCGCCCATGGCCCCATGGCAGGTCGCGCAACGGGCCTCGAAATCGGTGAGTCCCGCGGCGACATCGTCCGGGCCCCGATACGGGTTGTGCACCCCGGCAAACCCGCTGCCGCGAGTGGCCACGTCCTCGATGTGGTAGGGACCGGAGGGATTGAGCATGCGTCCGAGCTCGATCCAACCGAGCTCGGGGAGGTCACCCTTGAGCTTGAGGAGCATGACCTTGACGCGCCATCGTACGCTCTCGAGCGTGAGCGCCGTGGCGAGGAGGACGATCCCGACGAGTGCGATCGCACCGACCCAGTATCGGAGTCGCATCGGCCGCAATATAGGGGAACGACCTGGGCTGCCGCGGTATGATCAGGCGATCGATCAGCTCCCGGCGGAGACGCTCCGCTGGGAATTGCCGGTGCAGGACTCGATCCGCACCGCGCTCACCTTGAACTCGGCGATCTTCGCGTAAGGATCCAGCGTCGGATTGGTGAGGAGGTTCACGGCGGCCTCCCGGTAGTGCATGGGAATGAAGACCTGTCCGCGCGCCTGGCGCTCACTCACCCGGACGCCGATCAGCACGGTGCCGCGCCTCGACGTCACCCGCACCGTGTCGCCGTCCTGTACGCCGAGCGCGGCCGCATCCTCGGCGTGCATCTCGACCACGGGCACCGGCTCCCGCGAATCGAGCCCGGCCGCGCGCCGCGTCATCGTCCCGGTATGCCAGTGATACATCTGGCGTCCGGAGTTGAGCACGAAGGGATAGGTCTCGTCCGGAAGCTCGCTTGGCGGCAGGTACTCGACCGGGACCAGCAGGGCTTTGCCGGTGGGGGTGGGGAAGTCGTGCTCGAACAGGAATGGTGTTCCGGGATCATCGGGAGAGAGCACCGGGTACTGGAGCGAGCCTTCCCGCCGAAGCTTGTCATGGGACAGGCCGCGCCAGCTGGGGGTGACCCGGGCGATCTCGTCCATCACCTCGGCCGCATCGCGGAACGGCGTGGGGAGTCCCAGCCGATTCGAAAGGTCGATGAGGATCTCGAGATCGGGTCGCGCCTCACCGGGAGGATTGATCGCCTTGTGCGAGAGCTGCACGTGCCGGTCGGTATTGGCGTAGGTCCCATCCTCCTCGGCGAAGGAGCAGCCAGGGAGGACCACGTCGGCCCAGCGCGCGGTCTCGGTGAGGAAAAGGTCCTGCACCGCGAGAAACTCGAGGTGGCGGAACCAGTCTTCGGCGTGCGCGACGTTGGGATCGGACAGCACCGGATTCTCGCCCATGATGTACATGCCGCGAATCGGGCTGTGCTCGACCGCCATCTCGGTGACCATCAGGCCCTTCACGAGCGAGAGCGACTTCGCCGGCACGCCCCACGCGGCCGCGTATTCGGCCCGGACCGCCGGGTCCGTGACAGAGCGGTAATCGGTGTAGGCGAACGGGACCGAGCCCATGTCACTCGCGCCCTGCACGTTGTTCTGCCCCCGGATCGGGATCATCGCCGCGCCCCACTTGCCGATCATGCCGCAGCAGAGGAGCAGGTTGAGGAGGCTCGCCACGATGTCGGTCCCGGTGGCGTGCTGGGTGAGCCCCATCGCCCAGAGGGTCGAGCTGCGCGGTCCGTTCGCGTACATCTCCGCGGCCCTGGCGATGGTTTCGGCCGGGATGCCGGTGATCTTCGCGGCGACTTCCAGCGTGTAAGGGCGGACCGATTCGCGAATCTCCTCGAAATCGATGGTTCGGGCCGCGATGAACTCGCGATTCTCCAGCCCGCGCTCCAGGATGTGATTCAGCATCCCGTTGTAGAGCGCGACGTCGGTGCCCGGCAGCATCTGGAGGTGGATGTCGGCCCGGCCCGCGAGCTCGGTGCGCCGTACGTCGGCCACGATGAGCTTCGCGCCGCGCGAGTGCGCGCGCTTGATGAGCGCCCCGAACACCGGGTGTGACTCGGTGGTATTGGCTCCCGCGATGAAGATGACATCGCAGGCCTCCTCGATCTCACGCATCGAGCCCGATGCGGCCGCCGTGCTGAGCGCACGGTTCATCGCCGAGACCGAGGTCGAGTGGCAGAGCCGGGTGCAGTGGTCGACGTTGTTGGTGCGGAACGCGGCCCGGACCATCCGCATGAAGACGTAATTGTCCTCGTTGCTGCACTTGGCCGAGGAGAGGCCGGCGAGCGAGCCCGGATGGGCATCCCGGATCCGCAGCAGCTCCTGCGCGGTCAGGGAAAGCGCTTCCTCCCACGTCGCGCGGCGGAAAGGCTCGTACCACTCCGGAGGCGTGGAGACCCGGTCGCGGACGTCGGCGTCGTCGCCGACGATGGGGAGACCGGTGCGGGGCGGCTTCCCGACCTGGCGCGATGGCGGCTTCGGCTTGCGCTTCTTCGAATCCTCGGCAACCGTGGGCCAGGTGCCGTCGCGATAGCGCGGGGATTCGCCGGTCCAGGTCCAGCGGCCAGCGGGATCCCGGATCCACTCGCGACGTATCAGCGGATAGGTGAGCCGGTCGCGATGCTGGAGGAAGTCGTACCCGAAGCGGCCCTTCACGCAGGTGGACCCGATGTTCGGTGTCCGCTCCTCGATCCAGGGCGACGTGACCCGGATCAGCTGTTCGTTCCTGATCTGCAGGTCCATCTGGCAGCCGACGCCGCAGTAGGGGCAGATCGACCGGACAATGCGATCCGCGGGCGCCAGGGCCTCGGGGCCGAACCGCTTCCGCGGCATGACCTCGAAGATCGCATTCGTCGGGCAGACCCGGACACACTCACCGCACCAGGTGCACCCGGCATGATCGGGGTCGCCATCGCCGCCCACGATGATCTGGGTATGAGACCCGCGCTCGCCCACGTCGAGCACGCCGACCTGCTGGATTTCGTCGCAGGCCCGTACGCAGCGGGTGCAGAGGATGCAGAGCGACATGTCATGCTGGATCATCACGTCGCCGGGTCGCTCGTCACCCTCCCGCGGTCCGAGAGATCCCGAGTGACTGGCCGGTACCTCGTACTCCACTACGTATCGCTCGAAATCGTTCCCGGGATGGGCGCGCCCGCCGTTCGAGAGATGCTCGCCGGGGTAGCGCTCGAGGAGCAGCTTGAGGACGCCGCGACGATTCGCCACTGCCTGGTCCGAGTTGCTGGTGATCACCATTCCGTCGGTCGCGGGCGTGCCGCACGCCGGGACCAGCTTGGGCGCGCCGGCCACGGAGACGAGACAGATGCGGCAGTTGGCGACGGTGGAGAGCTTCGGATACCAGCAAAGCGTCGGAATCTCCACCCCGTTCGCCCGGGCGACGTCGAGAATGGTGGCGCCGGCGTCGAAGGCGTATTCACGGCCGTTGAGCGTGATCCGAGGCATGCATCGACAATACAGGAAGGGGCTGGAAATGCACAGGGCCGGCAGCTGGCCGGCCCTTTTTGCATTGCCCGCGCCGAGTGAGTGGCGCAGGTACCTGCAGACAACCTACTTCTTCTTGGCGGCCTTCTTCTTGGTCGCCTTCTTCATTTTCTTCTTGGCTGCCATACATGACCTCCTGTAGGTGGGATCCCACCGACGATCCTCATGATCGCCGGGAGCAGATGCGTTACGCGGTACCTCGACGCGATCTGCTGCCTACCAATGTTTGAAATTGTTTCGAATCGCGCAAGTGCTTACTGCTGCTCGCGACTCGGGATGCGCGAGTCATGGCTCGCAATTCGCGACTCGTGATTCCATCCGAGCGAGTCCTCGCCGATGGATTCCTCGCTCCAGAGGTACGCCCAGAAGGCTGAGCGCTCACGCGTGAAGACGCCGTGACGAATCACGATGCCGCGCGCCTGTTTCTTCTCCCGCTCGATCGCTGATCGCATGATTGCCCCGCTTCCCAATGCGTGTTTGCTGTCCCTAATACGACGTCTGGGGGGGCGTAGTTCTCACACCGGGCGGGGGGCGACGGGCGACGGGCCAAGGGCGATGGGGGCCTACTGATTTGGTCTCGAGAGAATCACGCCCCGCGACTTGCTCGCCTTGCCCCGGCGGGCGCCGGGCTCGGGCTCGCGGTCCCAATCGGGATAATGCGAGAGGTAGGCTTCAGGGGCGGCGGGGCCGGTGCCCGGTACGATGACGTGCACACCGCCGGGGCGGGTGATGTTGCTCAGGTGGATGAAGAGCGCCGAGCGGCCGGCGTGGCTGGCCTCCGCGATGGTGGTCGCATCCACCACGACCAGGTCGAGCTCACGCTCGAAGGTCGGCATCCATCCGCCCATCGAGACCACGTACGCCATGAACTGGCTGCTCAGCGACTCGGCTCCCATGCGGGTCTCGATCTGCTCGACGACGGTGCGGTCTTCATCGAGGAACGTCACCTCGGTATCGTGGGCGGCGAGCAGCAGCGCCTCGCGTTCAGCCCCGGCACCGAAGACCACGACATTGTCGCCGCTCTCGACCCGCGAGAGGAGGCTCGCGAGCGCGGACGTCGGATCCACCCCCCAGTGGATCGGTTCCCGCTGGGCCTGTCGCCTCGGCAGGTAGTCCTTCCGCCACTTGTTGTAGGAGGGGAGGCGAAGCCGGCGATGGATCAGCCGGTTCACCAGGTCGTCCGCCAGGATCTCGGTGAGAAGGAACTGCTCATCGCTCTGCTGCGAGTCGGCCATGGCCTGCTGGGCCAGGTCCATGAGCTCGCCGCGTCCCTTGGAATTCTTGAATCCCTCGATGCGGTCCTGCAGGTATTTGAAATACTGCTGCCGCAGGGACAACAGGGCCCTGCGAGGCCGGCGCTGCTGGGAGACCTGTTGCAGGCTCAGCACCGCGGCGACGTCCAGGTTTTCGGCTTGGAGGGTGTGATCGCGATCACAGCTCAAAGTTAAGAAACGGGCCGTCGCGGCGAAAGGAGAATTCGGGCTAGCCCGCCCGCAGAACGGCCCCTTTGAGGTATCCGGTCTCCGGAATGGTCAGGATTTCCGGATGATCGGGCCCCTGGCCCAGCCAGCGTTCGAGCACGATCCGGCGGCCGCTGTCGGCCGCGGCCCGCGAGAGCATCGTCTCGAAGTCGGCGCGGCGGACGTGGAAGGAGCAGGATGCGGTCAGCAGCGAGCCCCCTGGTGCCACCAATCGCATGGCTCGCCGGTTGATCTCGTGGTAGCCGCGGAGGGCAGCCGCCACCGCGTCCCTGGACTTGGCGAACGCCGGCGGGTCGACCACCACGACGTCGAACCGTTCCCGTCCGCGATCGAATTCCCGTAGCACCTCGAAGGCATCCCCGGACCGCCAGTCGATATTGTCCAGCCCGTTGAGGGCCGCGTTCTCGCGACCCCGGGCGAGCGCGTCGTCGCTGATGTCGAGCGCGATCACTTCCCGGGCCCGCCCCGCGAGGTGGAGGGCGAAGGAGCCATGATAGGCGAAGCAGTCGAGGGCGCGTCCCCCGGACGGCACCAGGGCGCCGGCCAGGAGCCGGTTCGGACGCTGGTCGAGGAACGCGCCCGTCTTCTGTCCTGTCCAGGGCGCGGCGAAGTACCGGACCGAACCCTCGCGCACCTCGATCCGTTCAGGAACGCTGCCCGAGGCCAGCTCGACGCCTTCGGCAAGCTGCTCATGCTTCCGGACCGTCGCGTCGTTGCGGAGGAGGATTCCCTCGGGTGCGATCACTTCGCGCACGGCGTTCAGGATCTCCGTCCGCATCGTCTCGAGGCCGGCGGAGAGGAGTTGTGCCACAATCCAACGGTCGTACCGGTCCACGACGAGGGAGGGCATCGCGTCCCCTTCGCCATGGACCACGCGAAAAGCCGTCGCATCGATGCCTTCGCGGCGTCTCCACGCCGCGGCGATGCGTTCCTTCCACCAGGCCGCATCGACGGCGCGCCCGGTTGGTTCGAGGAGCCGGAGCGAGATCTCCGAGGAGGCGGAGTAGATCGCCTGTCCCAGGAACTTGCCCCGGCGGTCGAGCACATTCACGACGCCGGGGGATGATGGGTGATCGAGAGTATCCGAGCGGTAGATCCACGGGTGCCCGCTGGTCCAGCGCGCAGCGCCGCGAGTGGTGACACGTATATTCTGCCCCGTCATGCACCCGAATGTAGCCACCACGGTCCGGCTGATGCTGGTGACGGACGACGCGCTGGTCGCGGATCGCGAGCTGGTGGCCATCGCCCTCGCGGCAGCGCGCGGCGGTATCACATCCTTCCAGCTTCGCCTCAAGAAGGCGAGCCCCCTGGAGCTGGCCGAGGCAGCCCGCGAGCTGCTCGCGGCGCTTCCGGTTCCCCTGCTCATCAATGACCGCGCCGACGTGGCACTCGCCGTGGGCGCGGCGGGCGTGCATCTGGGGCCCGAGGATGTTCCGATCGCCATCATCCGGCGGATCGCGCCGCCAGGATTCCTCATTGGCGCGTCCGTCGGATCCGCGCGGGAAGCCGACGGGGGCCGGGGAGCCGACTATTGGGGGGTGGGCCCGTGGAATGCGACCACGACCAAGGGGGATGCCGGTGGCGCGATCGGAGCGGAAGGCTTCCAGCGCATCGCGCGACTGGCCGAGGGGAAGCCCTGTATCGCGATCGGCGGAGTGAGGCCGGAGGACGTCCCGGCGATCACCGGCGCCCGGGGCGCCGGCGTGGCGGTCGTGAGCGGAATCCTTGCCGGCGATGATGTCGAGGAACGGACCAGGGCGTATGCGGTTCGGTTCGCCGGATCGCCAGGTGGCGAGATCGCTAGATGAGTCTCGGCTCGGTGACGGCCTGGATTTCTTCGCGCGTCACGCCATCCTGCAGCTCCACCAGCCTGAGCCCCGAAGGGGTCACGTCGATCACGCCCAGCTCCGTGATGATGCGATGGACGCAGCGTGCTCCGGTAAGCGGCAGGGTACACTGCTCCAGGATCTTGGGACCGCCTTCACGGGTCTTGTGCTCCATGATCACGACGACGCGCCGGACGCCCGCCACGAGGTCCATCGCCCCACCCATCCCCTTCACCATCTTGCCGGGCACCATCCAGTTCGCCAGGTCGCCCGCCGCGGAGACCTGAAGCGCGCCAAGGATACTGAGCGCGATGTGTCCGCCGCGGATCATGCCGAAGGAATCGGCGCTGGAGAAGTACGAGGTGCCGGGGAGCTCGGTGACCGTTTCCTTGCCGGCGTTGATCAGGTCGGCGTCTTCCTCGCCTTCCCAGGGATACGGACCCACGCCGAGCATGCCGTTCTCCGACTGGAAAATCACCGGCACTTCGTCGGGGACGTAGTTGGCGATCCTCGTCGGCATGCCGATGCCGAGATTCACGTAATAGCCGGTCTCGGCGTTGAGGGCGCGGAGCTCCTGCGCGGCGCGGCGGGCGATGCGTTCGCGGATGTCCATGTCAGGCCCGCTTCCTGGTCGTGCGCCGCTCGATGAGCTTCGCCTTGTTCTGGCAGACGACGACGCGTTGCACGAAGATGCCCGGGGTATGGACGCTGTCACCGTCGAGCTCACCGGGTTCGACCAGCTGCTCCACCTCCGCCACCGTGATCCGGCCCGCAGTCGCCATCATGGGACTGAAGTTCCGGGCGGTCTTGCGGTAGACGAGATTGCCAAGCCGGTCCCCCTTCCAGGCGTGGACCAGCGCGAAGTCACCCTTGATCCCGCGCTCCATGACATACTCGCGACCGTCGAAGGTGCGCGTCTCCTTCCCCTCGGCGACCAGCGTGCCGACGCCGGTCGGTGTGAAGAAGGCGGGGATTCCCGCGCCGCCGGCGCGGATCCGCTCCGCGAGTGTTCCCTGCGGCGTCAGCTCGACCTCGATCTGGCCCTTGAGGAGCTGTTCCTCGAAGACCGCGTTCTCGCCCACGTAGCTCGAGATCATCTTCTTCACCTGCCTGTTCTTGAGCAGGTGGACGAGTCCGTTGGCCCCGGTGCCCGCGTTGTTGCTCACAAAGGTGAGCTGCTGCGGGCCGAGGTCGCGGAGCGCGAGGATCAGCTCTTCGGGCGTACCGGCGAGGCCGAACCCGGCGCAGAAGAGGGTCATTCCGTCCTTGACATCCTCGAGGGCGGAACGGGCGTCAGGGAAGACTTTGTTCAGGGGCATGGCGGGGGAAATTAACAGCAGGGGCAGATTCCGGATTCCAGATTTCAGATTTCAGATGTTGTTCCTGGAATCCGCCCTTGCTGTTTCGGTCACCGGCCTCTTCGCGAACGGGCGATCGCGCGCAGATGCTCACCGTACGTCCGGCTGAAGGTGTGCCGTCCATCTCCGGTCGCCACGAAGTAGAGATAGGGAACGGAAGCTGGTGTCACGACGGCCTCGAGACTCTTCCGCCCCGGATTGCCGACTGGTCCCGGTGGCAGTCCCGGCATCTGATACGTGTTGTACGGTGACTTCACCCGATAGTCCGCAAAGATCAGCCGGGGCTTGCGCGCGCCGGTCTGGAGCTGGATGGCGTACTGCACCGTCGGGTCGGCCTGCAGTGGCATGCCGATCCGCATGCGGTTGAGGTACACCGCGGCGATGATCGGACGCTCCTCGTCCACGCGGGCCTCTCCTTCCACGATCGAGGCCAGCGTCACTGCCTGGAGCCGACTCAGGTGACGGCCGGCAAGTGCCGAGTCCCAGGCGGGGTCCCACTGGGTCTTGAACTGGTCGAGCAGCGCCGTCACCACGGCGCGTGCCGAGCTGTGGGCCGCGATGGTGTACGTATCCGGCGCGAGAAACCCCTCGGCGCTCGGAGCCGGGATGTCATACTCACGAAGAAGTGCGGCATCGCGTACCGCGGCCAGGACCGAATCGGGCGAGGCAGGGAAGCGTGACGCGACCAGTTTGGCGAGGTCGATCGTGGTGACGCCTTCGGGAACCGTGAACTTGATGCGAAGGTACCTCGCGTTCCGGATGTCGCGGAGGATGGCGAGCGCGGAGGTCCCGGGCGCGAACTCGTAGATGCCCGGCTTCAGGTCGCGCTCGAATTTTCCGATCTTGGCCACCACCCGGAACCAGGGACGCCAGCCGAGCAGCCGATGGGCCGAGAGGGAGTCTTCGACCTGTGAGAGGGATGCCCCAGCGGGGACGGTGAAGCGCTCGACCGGTCCTCGCGGTGAGCCCGAGCATGCGGCGATCAGGGCGAAGGCGATGAGGAGGCGACGCATCAGTCTGGCCGCCTGACCGTCTGACCGTCTGACCGACGCGCGTCGAGCCAGTGCTGGAGCAGGACCGACGCCGCGAGCGAGTCCACGTCCTGCTTTCGTCCCCGGGTGGACCCTCCCACCTCGCGGATCGCGCCGAGCGCGCGCGCCGTGCTCATCCGCTCGTCCCAGTATTCCACCGGCAGGCAGGTACGTTGGCCGATCTGCACGCCCAGCTCGCGAGCCGCCGAGGCGCTCTCCTCCTCGGCCCCTTCGGGAGTGAGCGGCAGGCCGACGACCACGCCGACGGGGCGATGCTCGGTCACCAGCTCGAGGAAGCGGGGCATCGGGAAGCGTCGACCGGGACGACGGGTGAGGGTCTCGAGGGGGGATGCGAGCAGCTGGGTCTCATCAGAAAGGGCGAGGCCAATCCTGACCTCGCCCCAATCAACACTCATGACCCTGCCATGCGTTGGGATCGTCATGCGGCGGATCGGCGGATGGGCGGATGGGCGGAGGCACCGCCCGCCTGCCCGCCCGCCCGTCTGCCCGTCATTGGTTCATCGTGGAGAAGAACTCCTTGTTGTTCTTCGTTCGCTTCATCCGTTCAATGAGGAACTCCATCGCCTCGACCGGCGGCATGTCGGCCAGGAAGTTCCGGAGCAGGTAGGTGCGGGCCAGCTCGTCCTTGTCGATGAGCAGCTCTTCCTTGCGGGTGCCCGACTTCTGCACGTCGATGGCCGGCCAGATACGGCGGTCGGCCAGCTTGCGGTCGAGCACGAGCTCGGCGTTGCCGGTACCCTTGAACTCTTCAAAAATGACTTCGTCCATCCGGCTGCCGGTCTCGATGAGCGCGGTCGCGATGATGGTGAGCGAGCCACCGCCGTCGATGTTGCGCGCGGCGCCGAAGAAGCGCTTCGGCTTCTGGAGCGCGTTGGCATCGACACCGCCGGAGAGGATCTTGCCGGAGTGGGGCACCACCACGTTGTGCGCCCGAGCCAGGCGGGTGATGGAGTCGAGGAGGATGATCACGTCGCGGCCATGCTCCACCAGGCGCTTGGCCTTCTCGATGACCATGTCGGCAACTTGTACGTGCCGGTCAGCGGGCTCATCGAACGTGGAGGAGATGACCTCCGCCGCCACGTTCTCCTGCATGTCGGTGACTTCTTCCGGGCGCTCGTCGATGAGCAGGACGATCAGCACGCACTCCGGGTGGTTCTCGCTGATGGAGTTGGCGAGCTTCTGGAGCAGGATCGTTTTGCCAGCCTTGGGCGGCGCCACGATGAGTCCGCGCTGGCCCTTGCCGATCGGCGAGAGCAGGTCGACCACCCGCATCGACAGCTCACCGTTCTTCCGTTCGAGCTTGATCCGCTTGTCCGGATAGCGCGGCTTCAGGTTGTCGAACGCGATCCGGTGCTTGGTCTTCTCCGGCTCCTCGAAGTTGACCTGCTCGACCTTGAGCAGTGCGAGGTACCGTTCACCTTCCTTCGGCGGACGGACCTGCCCCTTGACGGTGTCTCCCGTCCGCAGATCAAACCGCTTGATCTGGCTCGGACTGACGTAGATGTCGTCAGGGCCGTACAGGTAGTTCCAGTCCTGGCTCCGGAGGAAGCCGTATCCTTCGGGGAGGATTTCGAGGACCCCCTCACCGCGGATGACGGTATCGGTCTCGAGCAGGGCCTGCTCGATCCGGAAGATCAGGTCCTGCTTCCGGAGCCCGGAGTAATTCGTGATGTTGAGCTGCTCGCTGAGGGCGTGCAGCTCCGCGACCGACTTTTGCTTGA
>DATEOL010000336.1:0-11969 GCA_035274025.1 Gemmatimonadales bacterium
CGATCGGTGTCATCCACCGAAACGTCGCCGTCCCGATGCGTGACGCGGTGGTATTGAGGGCCGATGTCTGGCTCCCCTCCGTTTCCGGCCGCTTCCCGACCCTCGTCTACCGGACTCCTTACAGCAAGGCGCCAGTCTTCACCACTTATTCGCTCTTCGGTGCGGCGGTCGCCCGGGGTTATGCCGTCGTCGCGCAGGACGTGCGTGGGCGTTACGCCTCCGACGGCGCCTATCGCGCCTATCAGCAGGAGGGCAAGGACGGCTACGACACGATCGAGTGGGCCGCGGCGCAACCCTGGTCCAACGGAAGCGTGGGGACCTTCGGTCTCTCGTACCCCGGCGCCGTGCAATGGCTCGCCGCCATCGAGTCGCCGCCGCACTTGAAGGCGATGGTGCCGGCGATGACGTTCGCATCGCCCACCCACTTCTGGTACACCGGTGGCGTGTGGGACAACTCCTGGATCAGCTGGATCTGGAACAACATCGCGCCGGACCTGCGGAAGCGCGCCGGCCTGCCGGGCGCGAAGACCGCGGCCGAAGCACGCGACACCTGGGCCCGCGAAGGCCGCGCGCTCCAGTCCGCCCTTCCGCTTGGCAAGATGGAAGCGTTCCGTGGATTGGCGGAGTGGTATTACGACTGGATGACGCATCCGGCCTACGACCCTTGGTGGGACTGGGCCGAGCTCACCAACAAGTACGATCGCGTGAGCGCGGCGGTGCTCAACCTGAGTGGCTGGCACGACGAGGCCTATGGACCTGCGGGCGCGACGACGAATTTTGCCGGACTCGTACGTTCACGCGGCGGGAACTCCGCGACCGCCAGGACCCACCTCGTGGTTGGGCCCTGGACCCACGGCATCGGTCCGATTTCGCGCACCAGGAGCGGGGAGCGGGACATGGGTGCGGCGGCGGCGCTCGACTATGACGAGCTGGTGCTCCGCTGGATGGATCGCTGGGTGAAAGACACGGATAACGAAGTGGACCGCGAGCCGCCGGTCCGTGTTTACGCGATGGGCGCGGGCGAGTGGCGGACCGGAGACTCCTGGCCCCTCAAGGGTGTGGAGCAGGTCTCCCTCTACCTGGGCGGGCAGGCGGGCGGACGGGCAGGCGGGCAGGTCAGCCCTTCCTCGACCTTTGTCTCGAACCCCGCTGACCCCGTTCGCGATCCCTACGCCGAGCAGGCCGGCGCTCACGACTACCGCTCGCTCTCGGAACGCGATGACGTTCTCGTCTTCGAGACCGAGCCCCTGACATCGGACTTGGAAGTCGTCGGTCCGATTTCGGCTGAGCTGTACGTCTCGGTTGACCAGGTCGATACCGATCTCTGGGTGAAGCTGCTCGACGTCTCACCCGATGGCACGGCTTACAACCTCATGAGTCCAGGCCTGGACGTGTTGCGCGCGAGCTATCGCGAGATGAAGCCGAAACGCGCCTTGCTCGAGAAGGACAAGGTCTACAAGCTCGAGTTGCCCAACCTTCTTACGGGGAACCGGTTCAAAGCCGGCCACCGGTTGCGTATCGCCGTCATGGCGTCATTCATGCCGCACATGTCGCGGAATCTGCATACCGGACTGCTGGAGATGGAGAGCGATAAATCCGTGCCTGCCAGGATCACCATCTGGCATTCGCCGGAACGTCAGTCCCGAATTCTGCTGTCCGTCCTCGACGGGCAGGCGGGCGGGCGGTCTGGCGGGCGGTAACTACGGGTTCGCTGCGCGCTTCGCCACTGCCGAGTAGAGACCCCAGGTCAACCGACTTGCGTGATCCCGCAAGATCTCTATCTCTGTGTGCTCATCCGGACCGCTGTATTTGAGGTCGGCGCCAAGACGAAGGATGTAAGCCAGTTCCGCGAGTGATCCCAGGGAGAGGTCCAGGAACCTCCGAAATTCCTTGGAGCCGCGTCGAGCGGAGCCTTCGCAGATATTGGCCGCGGCAGAGACCGCCGCGTGTCTGGCCTGTGCCGTGAGGCCATACCGCTCGTCTTTGGGCCACTTGCCGGTGATGCGAAAGACGCTCTGCACTAGCTGATGGCAAGCTTCCCACGCCTTGAATCGCTCATAGGGCTTGCTCGAGGTGACAGTCTTGGTCGTCATGCAACCAAGATGCAACGGGCCAACTCCGTTGAAAAACCAGAATCGCGCCAGATGTACCGAATTACTGCCCGCCCGTCCGCCCGCCCGCCTCAGCAGACGGGCTGACGGGCTGACGGGCAGACTGGCTGACGGTCAGTCCTTCTTCACTGCCTTCGCTATTGCGCTGTAAAGACCCCATGTCAATCGGCTGGCGTGGTCTCGGAGGACTTCGACCTCTCCCTCCTGTTCTCTTGGGAGGTATCCGAGGTCGCCGGCCAGCTTGAGCGCATAGCTGAGTTCTGAAAGTGAACCGAGACTGATGTCAAGAAAGCGGCGGAATTCTCGCGAGCCCCTCCGAAACGATCCTTCGCAGATGTTGGCCGCTGCCGAAAACGCAGCTCGGCGAGCCTGAGATGTCAGCCCGTATCTTTCCTCGGTGGGCCACTTTGCGCTCTCTCGATAGACAGCGAGCACCAGTTGATGACACGCTGCCCAGGCTTTCAGTCGTTCATACGGCTTGCCGTTTTGCGCGTCAGAGGTCGTCATGCAGCCAAGGTAGCGCTTACCAACGCCCTGAAAAACCAGAACAGCGCAGTTGGTAGCGTTTTCCCGCCCGTCCGCCCGTCCGCCCGTCTGCCCGTCTGCCCGTCTGCCCGTCAGTCCGGCCCGGCCGTCCGCCCGCCCGCCTGCCCGCCTTCAACAAAGATCTGACGAGCCTTCTCGATCTTCTGCATGACCGCCGCCCGCTCTTCGGGGGTATTCCAACCTGCGTGCTTCTCAACTTCCTCCTTGACCCGGTCGATCCAGGTCACAAAGTAATCCGCGTCCTCCCTTGACCGGACCGGCCGATTGTCGACCGTCACGTAGAAAGGACTCGTGCTTGCGAATGGATAGAGGTCGAGCACCGGCAGTGTGGGCCGATCTGCCCATGCCCGCACCACGAACCACGAGCTCGATCCGGCGTCCACGGTCACCACGGTATCCGCGCGCGTCCGGTCGCCGGTCAATGCCACCGACGCGACCACCTTCCCATTGCTTACAAGCTCGAGGTGGTCCATCGGCACGTTGGACCGCATCGTGACCCGAACCTGCAGTGAGTGGTCGCCGGCGGGAAGCGAGAGCGAATCACCAATTCCGTTCCACCGCCCGTCGGCCCGTCGGCCCGTCGGACCGTCCACCGCCCGCCAGCCTACTCCGACGATTGCCGAATTGGTGACAAAGGTCCGGCCGGCGCGAATTGCCCCGAGCCAGGCGCGATGCTCGAGCGGACCGTCGGTCCTCGCGTACACTCGGACCAGGCCCGGGGGGCCACGCAGCGACGCGTAATTCGGAAACGCATCAGTCCCCGCGGCCGCCGGAATCCGGAAGCCGCAGTTGAGCAGCCGGTACCAGAACTCCGACGTGATCAGGTGGTCGCTGTACCCCATCACCTCGAAGTAGTCGAGCTTGCCGAGTGCCACGTCGATGGGCATCTCGTAGCGGATCGCTTCCTTCCTGTCGAATGGATCCGGCTTGCTGTCGAACGGATGCACGTACCCCGCGATCGCTCCCTGCGACCGCGCGATGTCGAAAACATCCGCGTTCATCGGCCAGAGGCTCGCCGCCGCCGTATTCGCGTATCCCACGTAATTCGGCAGCACGAAGTAGTCCTGGAGTCCGAGCAGCGCGCTGTGGCCCCAGTACGACGTGTGGAACTCTTCCGCGTGCGCCAGCACGAAGTCGCGCGATGACACCGAATCCACACCCGGCTGCCAGTAGGCGATGTCCGGGACCCGCTGCTCCTTGTTGACGATCAGGTTCTCCACTACGTGGAGTCCTTCAGCCTGCGCCTGGCGCTTGAGGTTCGCCGGCGTGTTGCGATAGTGGCCGCCGTAGTTCATGTGCACGTGCACGTCACCACCCCACCAGCCCGCGCGCGGAAGTTCCATGATCCGGCTCATCCGGATCGCTGCCCGCGCTACCGCGCCGTTGCTGACCGTCACCTCGGCGCGTCCGACCGACCACTCCGGACCTTTCCACGTCTCCACCGTGTAGCGCCCCGGGGGCAACGAGACGGTCGATGTGCCGTTGTCGTGGAAGTAGCCGTACTCGAACTGACGCGCTCCGCGCACGTAGGCCTCGTCCGCGTGGCGCCAGGAATCGTCGGGCGACCAGCTCTTCCCCGTGGAATCGAAAATGGAAACGCGGCTGGAGAGGGGACCTCCTGCGGAATCCGATACGGAGATCGTCAAGGTGGTGTGTGGATGCAGCCAGCGCCGGATAGTCGCGACGACAGGGGCCTGGCGCCCACCCGGAACGTCGAGCACCAGCAGCGAGGTTCCTCCCGCCTTCCCGCCGGGCCGGCCTCCCGGCTGATTCGAGATAAAGGCGATCCGCCGCCCATCGGGCGACCAGCGCGGGTTGGTCGCGTCGAATGCTCCGTAGGTGAGCTGGAATGGATCCCCGCCGTCGCTCGTCATCAGCCAGAGCTGGTTCCACTGGCGGCCGTGATATCCGCTGTAGACCACCCGCTTTCCGTCACGGGCCCAGTCGGGATGCGCCTTCCAGGTCGTCTCCTCGTACCAGAGCTCGCGCATCGGCTCGTCGTTCCGGGCCGGCATTCGCCAGAACCCGCCGGTTCCCATCACTCGGCCGCGATTCGATACCAGGATCAGCTCCCGGCCATCCGGACTCCATGTCGGCGAGAGGTAATGGTCCCAGGTGCTGTAGTAGTACCGTGGCAGTGTGCTCTCGTTGTCCTCGGTGAGACGCTCCGGCATGCCGATCGTCCCGCCGCCGAACGTCGCGACGAACACGTGCCATCGCGCTTTGAACATCGTCGAGACGAACGCGATCTTGCCGCCGTCGGGTGCCCAGCGGGCATCCAGGTGCACGTTGCCATCGTCGATGAGCGAGCGATCGGCTCCGGTGCGGAGATCAAGCACGCGCAGCTGGATCGCATCCTTCTGGTAGCTGGAGTACACCACCCATCGTCCGTCAGGGGACCAGTCGGGCTGGTGATCGTACCCCGGGCCATCCGTCAGTTGTCTCGCCGTGTCGGAGCCGATGCGCTGGCGCCAGAGCGAACCCTGCATCGCGTAGATCAGCTCGCTCCCGTCGGGCGACCAGGTCGCGGACTCGGGACCTCCCGTCACCTGCGGCACGTACATCTCGCGCCAGTAGTAGTTGTGCGGGACCTTGACTTGTCTCAGTACGAAGTCTCTCGCCTGGGCGGGAAGACGGGAGGTCGGGAAGGCTGACAATCCTGCAATCAGGATCAGAAGAGGATGACGCATGTGATAGGTCGGACGCTCTGGATTGGTCGTCTGAATTTACCTCCCGCCCGCCCGTCTTCCCGCCTTCCCGTCCGTCTGCCCGTCCAGTGCAGCCCGGAGCCTCGCCAGCTCAGGCGCGTAGTCCTTCATCGTCGCCAGGTTGACCGTCTCCCTCGAGTCCCGGCCCAGGTGGTACAGCTCCTCCACCCCGTCGCCGTTTCGTATGTAATGGAGACTGTCCAGCACGATCGACCGCATGTTCCCGCGCAGCACCGGCGAGACTGGCCACTTCGGGAACAGCTTGTGCCAATCGACCGCCGAGAACAGCGTGTCCCGCCGTGTGCTGTCCGGCGCCGCACGCACCCATCCCATCAGCGATCGCCCCGGGATGCCTGACCCCGGGACCCCGGCGAGATCCAGGATCGTCGCGGCGAGGTCCTTGAGGCTGGCGGGCTCCTGCACCTTGAGCCCCAGGGGGACCCGGGCCGGATAGTGAATCACCAGCGGGACATTGAGGAGCGGCAGGAAGAGACTGTTGCCATGCTGGATCAGGCCGTGCTCGCCGAAGTGCTCCCCATGATCCGAGGTGATGACCACGATGGTGTTGTTGAGCACGCCCCGCGCCTGCAGCACCTTCAGCATCGAGTCGATCTGGAAGTCCATGTACGCGATGCCGCCATCGTACGCGTCGTAGGTCTCCTCCAGGAACTCGCGGGGCAGTGGACCAGGACCGAAGACCCGTTCCATCTGGTCCCAGTAGCGCTTGGCCCGCTCCGGATCCTTGTGGAGCGCGAAGGTCGAATCCCATGGGGGTGGCGGGGTGTACGGCGCGTGAGCGTCGAAGAAATTGAGGAACGCGAAGAAGGGCCGGTTGGTATCCTTGCGTCCGTCGAACCAGCGGAGGAACTCGCGATTGACCTCGACGGCATCCTTGCCCCCATGGATGAGTCGCCGCTTGCCCAGCTCCTCGGCGACACCGCGGAGCGTGAACGCGTGCGCCGGGAGCTGAGCGCTCCGGAGTGCCTGCTCGACCGTCAGCGGATAGTCGTCGTAGCGGTCGAAGCCGCGGTCGAGCCCGTTGGCGCTTCCCGCGTAGCGGTAATTCCCCACGAAGCCCGCCGTCGCATAGCCGTGATCGCGCAGCACCTCGGCGATCGTCTTCCACGTCCCGTCGAGTGGCGTGTCCCAGTTGGCCGAGAGATCCGTGGGGAGGTGACCGGTGAAGATCGAGGAGTGGCTCGGGCCGGTCCACGGTGCGGTCGAAAGCGTGCGCGCGAACACGGTCGACTGCTCGACCCATTTCGCGAGGTTGGGCGTCGTCGGCCGCCAGTACCCGGAGAACCCGAGATTCCAGTTCCGCACCGTGTCGAGTACCAGGAGCAGCACGTTGGGCGCGCCGGCCGCAGCGGGGTCGCGGTTGGCGACCGCGAGATGCTCCTTGCGTCGGAGCAGTGCGTAACGCAGGCCGCCGAGCCCGGGAAGCAGGATCAGCAGGCAGGGGACGACCCACCGGAAGACGCGGCTCACCTTCTCGGTCCTGGGCGCGAGGCCGCGCGCGATCGCGGTTCCGAATCCCATTGCGAGCACGAACGACGCGGCCTTGTGGAGCTGCTCGACGAGGAGGAGCGGGCCGAAGACCATCGCGGTGCCAAGGACCGCGTAAATGACGACGGGTGCGCGGAGCCGCTTGATGAGGAGCGAGAGGAGGACCAGCAGGAGCCCGATCAGCAGGAAGACGAAGGCGTTGGCAAGCGGTGTCATCCAGATGAAGTCGTTGCCGAACGCGAGGATGCGCCCGAGTCCGTAACGGCGGACCAGGTGGGCGGTGACCTCGATGAGCCCGGTCAGGAAACCGAAGCCCAGGGCGGTGAGCAGGATCGCTGTGGCGGGCATCGGTCCTAAAGCTAGGCGGATTGGCGGATCGGCGGATCGGCTGTAGGAGCCGGGCCATGCCCGGCCTGTCGCGGTTCCCCATGGCCCACAACCTGGCTCAAATTGGTAGTGGGGTCAGTTTGGATTGTGACACCGGGTGGGTGAAGGTGCGTCCCGGAAAAAGCTCTCCGCATAAGTCCGTGCCGCCTCGCGAGACCATCCGGGCACGCAAGCCACTTATGCGGAGGGCTTTTTCCGGGACGCACCCTCACCCACCCGGTGTCACAATCCACACTGACCCACTATCCAGACCTGAGGCCGCCTTGCGCCGCGCACTCCGGAGGCCGATCCTACGGCTGCCCCATGACACATCTCCCGCCTTCACTCGCCGCGGCGCTCGCGGACGAGTACAAGCCGCGCCTCGACAGCCGGAGGGCAAAGACCCGGTGACCGGGCGCCTCGCACTAGCCGCCTTTCTCTCCGTCGCGCCGGTTCGCGCTCAGGACCTCGCGATCACCCACGTGACCGTGATCGACGTGGCGTCTGGTCGCCGCCGGCCCGACCAGACCGTCACCATACGCGGCGATCGCATCTTCGCCGTCACTCGATCCAGGGATGCAAAGCTTCCTTCAACTGTTCGCCTCATTGACGGCACCGGGAAGTTCTTGATCCCCGGACTCTGGGACATGCACGTCCATGTCTTCGCCTGGGAACGGAAGGACCTCTCTCAGTTCATTCGCTATGGAATCACCGGCGTTCGGGACCTTGGTGGCGAGCCCGATTCACTCAACGCGATCAGTCGCGACATCGCGGCCGGGCGACTCGCCGGCCCGCGCATTGTCATGGCGGGAAAGACGCTGGGGTATCCCCAGATGGCGTCGGTTCGGACCGCCGAAGAGGGTCGTGAGGCGGTCCGCGCCAATGCAGTGGCCGGAGCGAGGATCACCAAGGTCTGGAGCAACATTCCTCGCGACGCTTTCCTCGGGGCCGCCGATGAGTCGAAGAAGCTGGGACTGCCGCTCGTCGGCCACCTCCCGGTGTGGACCGGCCTGATCGGCGCGCTCGATGCCGGTCAACATGACTTCGAGCACACGATCACGTTCCCGGTCGCGTTCTCCCGCGACAGCGGCGCGCTGTTTGCCCGTCTCCGGCAAACGGCAGAAGCAGCCGGGAACCCAGGCGCAATATTCTCAGCGCTCATCGCGACGGATGTCTCAGCCCTGGCATCGCGCGACGAGGCGAGCGCAGCGCGCATTCTCCAGAGGCTCGTGAAGGAGAACGTCTTCGTCTGCCCCACGCTCACCGATTCACGGGCGTACACTATCGTGCAGGACTCGGTCGCGAACGATGCGCGATTGGGATCGTTCTCGCCTGATCTCAAGCAGCGCTGGATCGCAGAAGCAATGGGAATGAGCAAGACGGACATCGCGGGCCTCAAGCAGCTCTTCCCCGCTGCACTTCGGCTGGTCGGCCAACTTCACAAGGCCGGGGTGCCGCTCCTGGCTGGTACCGATGCGGGCTCGCTCTACGATTTCCCAGGGTCCGACCTCCACAACGAGCTCGCGCTGATGGTTCGCGCGGGCCTCACGCCGCTCGAAGCCCTCCGCACGGCCACCACGAATCCAGTCCGTGCTCTGGGGATGGAAAAGGAGATCGGCGCGATCGCACCGGAAATGCTCGCCGACCTGGTGCTGCTGGCTGCAGATCCGCTGGTGGACATCCGGAATACGACCAGGGTCGCGGGTGTCGTTGCGGCGGGTCGTTACCTCGAGCGGAGACCAAACTAGGACCTGGCAACGGCCTGCACTTCCAACACTGAGCAAGACGGCGGGCGTCCAATAAGAAAATCCCGAGCACGATGCTAAGCGACCTCCGACACATCCTGCGCTCCCTGCGCCGCTCCCCCGCCTGGTCCCTCACCGTCATCCTGACCCTCGGACTCGGGGTCGGAGCCAACGCCATGATGTTCGGTGTCGTCGACCGGCTCATGGTCCGTCCGTTCCCCCTGCTCGACCAGAGCCAGGAGGTTCACCGGGTCTACCTCCAAAGCACCTATCAGGGAAAGACGCGAACCTTCTCCATCATTCCCTACACTCGATATCTCGATCTCACCCGTGATACCAGGAGCTTCGCGCAGACCGCCGCCGTCACCGAGCGAATGCTGCCCGTCGGAACCGGACCCGCCACGCGGGAGCGCAATGTCGTCGGCGCCAGCGCGGGATTCTTCACCTTCTTTCGTGCCCGCCCGGTGCAAGGACGCTTCTTCGGGCCTGCGGAGGACCTCACTCCGGTGGGCACGCCCGTCGCCGTGCTTGGATTCGCCTTCTGGCAATCCGAATTTGGCGGCCGAGCCGCGCTCGGCGAATCGATCAGGATCGGGAGCAGCGACTACGTCATCATAGGGGTCGCACCGCGTGACTTCATTGGCGTATCCGAGGGGACAACGCCCGCGGTGTTCATTCCGATCACGTCGTTCCCGCTCGCGGCCGGTGAGAACAAGGCGAACGATTACTACACCCGCTACAACTGGGACTGGGTCACGGTCGTGGCGCGCCGCCAGCCGGGCATCAGTGAGGACGCGGCCTCCGCCGACCTTACCCGCGCGTACAGCGCGAGCCGCGCCGCGCAGCGTGCGATCACCCCCTCGGTTCTTCCTGATTCGATCGCACATCCCCGCGCCATTGCCGGCGCGATCCGGACCCCGGCCGGGCCCGCGGCGGGACTCGAATCGCGCACCCTGCTCTGGGTGACGGGCGTCGCGGCGATCGTCCTGGTGATCGCCTGTGCCAACGTCGCCAACCTCATGCTGGCGCGCATGCTCCGTCGACGCCGCGAGATCGCCGTGCGCCTCGCCCTCGGCGTGCGCCGCTCCCGCCTGGTTGGACAGGTCATGCTCGAGAGCGTGGTCCTCGCGGGCCTGGGCGGCCTCGCCGGTGTGCTCATCGCGCAATGGGCCGGCATCGCGTTTCGCCGGATGGTGCTTCCGCCCGAGAGCCCGCTCGCGATCGTAACCGACTGGCGCACGCTGCTCGCGGCGGCGGGAATTGCGCTGCTGGCCGGAATCGCCACGGCGATCACGCCCGCGCTCTTCGCCATCGGCGGCGACCTGACTGATGCCTTCAAGGCTGGCGCGCGCGAAGGAACGCGTCAGCGCTCCGTGGCCCGCTCGCTGTTGCTGATCCTTCAAGCCGCGCTTTCCGTGATGCTCCTCGTCGGGGCGCACCTCTTCGTCCGGAGCCTCGACCATGTGCGATCGGTCCGGCTGGGCTACGATCCCGCGCCGGTCCTGATGGCGATGACCGAGATGCGCGGCCTCCGGCTCGACAGCGCGAGCATGGTGACCTTGCGGCGGCGCCTGCTCGCCACGGCGCGCGGGATTCCCGGCGTCGTGGCCGCGTCGCGCGTCAACAGCCGTCCGTTCGGCACCAACACCGCCAGGCTGATCGTGCCCGGCATTGACTCGGTAGAGCGACTCGGACGGTTCAACTTCCAGGTCGCCGACCCCGACTACTTCACGGTGATGGACACCCGGATCGTTCGCGGTCGGGGCTTCACCAATGCCGACGATGAGCGTGGAGCCCGGGTCGTCGTCGTGAGCGAGAGCATGGCCCGCGCCCTCTGGCCCAACCGCAACCCGCTGGGCGAGTGCATCACGGCGATCTTCGATACCGGATCGGGCGAGACGCCCTCGTGCAGCACGGTGGTCGGTGTCGCCGAGGATGGGATGAACCAGAACCTGACCGACGACCCGCGGTTCATGTACTACTTGCCGATGGACCAGGTGAATCCCGCGTGGGGCACCCAGATGTTCGTGCGGGTCGATGCCGGTCGGGTCGGCCAGCTCGGCGAACAGGTGCGCGACCGGCTCAGCGCAGCGATGCCCGGCGAGGGCTACGTGACGGTGCAGCCGCTGGAAGACCTGGTCCTTCGGCAGCAGCGCTCCTGGCGACTCGGCGCGTCGATGTTCGTGGCGTTTGGCCTGCTCGCGCTGCTCGTGGCCGCGGTGGGTCTTTATGGCGTGATCGCCTACGACGTCACCAGCCGCATGCACGAGCTCGGCGTGCGCATCGCGCTGGGCGCGCAGTCAGGGCACGTGGTTCGACTTGTGGTCGGCCACGGGGTGCGACTCGCCCTCGTCGGAGTTGGCATCGGGGGACTGGTCGCGCTGCTGCTGGCGCCGTGGCTGGAGCCCTTGCTGTATCGTCAGTCGGCGCGCGATCCGGGAACGTACTCGCAGGTGGCGGGGGTGTTGCTCGCCGTGGCGGCGCTGGCGGCCGCAGTACCGGCGTTCAGAGCAACGCGGGCCGATCCGAACGCAGCGCTAAGATCTGAGTAGCGAGCGGGGCAGTCATCCCGAACCCCCCGCCGCCAACGTCGTGATAAAGCAGAACAGGCAGGCAGTGACCGCCCGCCTGCCCGTCTGCCCGCCTAGTCGGCAAGCCCCACGTATTGGATGTCAAAGATCAACGTGGAGTTTGCCGGGATCGGTCCGTTGGCCACGCCACCGTAGCCGAGCTCCGGCGGCACGATCACGCGACGCACGCCACCAGGCTTCATGCCGCGGATGCCGAGGTCGAAGCCCGGAATCACCTGGCTGGCACCGAGCGTCACCCGGAGGGTCGGGGTGCCTTCCTGGCAGCTGGTGTCGAACCGGTTGTTGTTGCTGGCGAGGTAACCGGAGTAGTTGACGTCGACCGTGTTGGTCAGCGCCGCATCCGCGCCCGTCCCGACCACGACCTCGATGTACTTCAGGCCCTGGGAGCCGTTGACC
>DATEOL010000337.1:0-11052 GCA_035274025.1 Gemmatimonadales bacterium
GCGATCAAGCCGGAGCTGGTGACGCGCGCGTGGGCGCTGGGCGCCTCCGGTCTCGCGGCGGTGTGGGCCAGGGAAAACACCCGGGAAGCGATCTTCGACGCGATGGAGCGGCGCGAAGTCTACGGCACCACGGGCACCCGGATGATGGTGCGGCTCTTCGCGGGCTGGGACTTCACGAAGGAGGAGGTCGAGCGCGCCGACTTCGCAGCCGAGGGCTATCGTCGCGGTGTCCCGATGGGCGGGGACCTGAAGGCCGCCCCGGCGGGGAGCGCGCCGACCTTTCTCATTCGCGCGATGCGCGACCCCCAGGGCGCCAACCTCGACCGCATCCAGGTCATCAAGGGCTGGCTGGATGCCTCGGGGAAGACCCAGGAGCGGATCTACGACGTGGCCGTCTCGGATGAGCGGAAGATCGACGCGGATGGGCGCTGCCGTGTGGCCGTCGGCAACAGCGTGAACGTCACCGAGGCGAGCTACAGCAACACCATCGGCGATCCGGTGCTGAGCGCCTTCTGGAAGGACCCGGCGTTCAATCCCGCCGAGCGCGCGTTCTACTACGTGCGGGTCATCGAGATTCCGACGCCGCGATGGACGGCGTACGACGCCAAGTTCTACGGGATCAAGATGCCTGCCGAGGTGCCGATGGTGCTTCAGGAGCGGGCGTACACGGCGCCGGTATGGTACTCA
This sequence comes from Gemmatimonadales bacterium, assembly GCA_035274025.1. Classification (GTDB taxonomy): domain Bacteria; phylum Gemmatimonadota; class Gemmatimonadetes; order Gemmatimonadales; family GWC2-71-9; genus SZUA-320. Next base: position 688 of record DATEOL010000337.1, read on the forward strand.
CCCAACTGACCATCGGGCGATCCAGTGACCTGGTGATCTAGCGATTCGATCGCCCGATCACCCGATCGCTGATGGTCACTGGAACTGGTCCCCGCTCGGCCAGCTGGTCACTTCCCCGACCGCCTGCCATAGCGCCGGGTCCAGCTCGGCGGCGAAGAGTGAATTCGGCTTCATGCTCCGCGCATTGAAGAGCGCGGCCCATGCGAGTCCGTTGCCGGCGCGGACCAGCAGCGTCGTGGTCCCTGGCAGCGAACCGTCGTGCCACCAGTTGTCCTGGGCCGGCCGGCGGAGCCATCCCATCGCGTAGTAATAAGGAGAAGCGCCCCAGACTCCCGGCGCGGTCGTCAGCATCAGCGAAATGGTCTCGGGCCGGAGGATGTCGGGCCGGGTGGAGAAGCCGTCCACCGCGGTCATGAACTTGAGGAGGTCGGGTGCCGAGGCGATCCAGGCGCCGAGGGCGTCGAAGGACTCCAGGAAGAAGCCGCCATAGGGCGAGGGAACGATCCCGCCCCCGCCGAAGACCGAGGTGGTGGAGTCGCGATCGTAGTAGGTCACCTCGCCCGGCGCGCGGCCCTCCCGGTTGGACGCGCCGATCCGCATCCGGGTGATGCCGAGCGGAGTGAGGATCTTCTCCTGCACATAGTCGTTGTAGGGCTCTCCAGCGACTTTCTCGATGACCCGCCCCAGCACGCAGTAGCCGAAATTGCTGTAGGCGAATTTGGTCCCTGGCGCGAAGTCGAGCGGGCGCCCCAGCATGAAGCGCATTACGCCCTCGCAGCCTGCCGGTGGCGGAACGCCGAGCGCCTGGGCGATGCCGACGGGGTTGAACATCGGGTCGCCGCTCACGTCCCGGTCCCAGCCGCCGACGTGCCAGAGCAGCTGGCGCACGGTAATGCCGTTGATGCGCGAGTCGCGCGCGGTGCCGGGAGGCTCGGTGAGGTCGGGGCGGAAACTGAACGCCGGCGTGTCCAGGTCGAGCCTGCCTTCCTCCTCGAGCTTGAGCGCGGCGGCCGCGGTGATCGGCTTGGAAATGCTGGCGAGCCGGAAGAGCGCGTCGGCGGCGGTGGGCGTCGCGGTCTCGAGATCGGAGTAGCCATACCCCCGCGCATAGATGAGCCGCCCGTCTTTCACGACGGCGACAGCGCCACCGGGAATGCCCCACTTCAGCATCAGGGCAGGAATGATCTGGTCGAAGCTCGCGAGCTCGGGCACCGCGGTGCCGGTGAGCGGAAGAGCAGGGACCGTGATGGTGGCTTCGGCTTTCGCGGTGCCGACCCGCGCGGTAACGAGGGATTGTCCCGGCGCCAGCCCGGCAACCGTGCCGTTGTTCGAGACGGTGACGGAAAGAGTATTGGAGGAGGTCCAGCTGATGGTGGCGGTGACGACCTGGCCGGCGTCATTCCTGACCGTTGCAGCCAGCTGGGTCCTTCCCCCCACGATCACGGTCGCCGCGGTGTTGGCGAGCTCGACCGTGAAAGAATTGTCACCACTCGGTCCGGCGGTGTCGCCACCTCCGCAGGCCGCGAGCAGCAGCAGGCCATTGACTACTGACAATCGACAATTGACAATTGCTCTGCGCACTGGCTGCTCTTCCCCTTGGCCGGTCTCGGAATAGTCAACAGGCAATTGTCCCTAGTCAATGAACAGGGGTGTCGATATGGCGGGTGGTTTCCTGGCCCAGGTCAACACGATCTTCGACCGCGCCGCGGCCCTTACCGGGCGCGACGCCGCCCTGCTCAAGCAGATCAAGACCTGCAACGTGGTCATGGCCGTATCCTTCCCCGTCCGCCGCGACGACGGGACCCTGATCGTGGTCGAGGGCTGGCGGGCGCAGCACAGTCACCACAAGACGCCGACCAAGGGCGGCATCCGCTTCGCCGCCGACGTGCACGACGAGGAGGTGATGGCCCTCGCCGCGCTGATGAGCTACAAGTGCGCGATCGTGGACGTGCCGTTCGGTGGCGCCAAGGGTGGCATCCGGATCGACGCCTCGAAGTTTTCTCCGTCGGAGCTGGAGCGGATCACCCGGCGCTACACCTTCGAGCTGGTGCGGAAAAATTTCATCGGACCCGGCCTCGACGTGCCCGCCCCGGACTACGGCACCAGCTCGCGGGAGATGGCCTGGATCGCCGATACCTACACGTCGCTGCGGCCTGGCGAGCTGGATGGACTGGCGTGCGTGACGGCGAAGCCGCTGGCGCAGGGCGGCATCCGGGGGCGCACCCAGGCCACCGGACGAGGCGTCTACTACGGCACCCGCGAAGTCTGCAACGACGTGGCGCTCATGAAGTCCCTGGGACTGTCCACCGGACTCGCCGGGAAGCGCGTGGTGGTCCAGGGCCTGGGCAACGTGGGCTATTACGCGGCGAAGTTCATTTCCGAAGGGGGCGGTGTCCTGGTCGGCCTGATCGAGCGAGAAGGCGCGATCTCGAACCCGGACGGGCTCGACCTCGAGGCGGTCATGAAGCATCGGAAGGACACCGGCTCGCTCCTCAATTTCCCGGGCGCCACCAACCTCGCGAAGGGGAGCGACGGACTCGAACTTCCCTGTGACATCCTGGTCCCCGCCGCGCTCGAGCTCCAGATCACCAAGGACAATGCGCCGCGGATCCAGGCCAGGATCATTTCCGAAGGCGCCAACGGACCCACCACCCCGGAAGCCGACGCGATCCTGCACCAGCGCGGAGTCTTCGTGATTCCCGACATCTACGTGAACGCGGGCGGCGTCACCGTCTCGTATTTCGAGTGGGTCAAGAATCTGGAACACGTGCGCTTCGGGCGGATGGAGAAGCGGTTCGAGGAGACCGCGTTCGGCCGGCTGGTCGATGCGATGTCCAGCGCCACCGGCAAGAAGTTCAGCGCCGACGAGCGGCAACGCCTCTCTGCCGGGGCGGGCGAAGAGGACCTGGTCAACAGCGGGCTGGAGGAAACGATGATCGTGTCGTGGCAGGCGATCAACGAGCGGAGATCGAAATTGGGGAAAGAGGTTGATCCGCGGCTTGCGGCGTTCGTTCTGGCGATCGATAAAATCGCGGTTTCGTACCAGGACATGGGGATCTTCCCCTGAGTTCCGGACCCGGAGCACGGGGAACGGGGCACGTTTTCTCCTGTGCGCTCTTCCTTCTTGCCGCCTGCTCGCAGACGGCACCGCCGGCCGTCGTCATCGTCAACGGCAAGATCTTCACCGCCGACTCGACGAGGCCCTGGGCCGAAGCCCTCGCCATTCGCGGCGATCGCATAGTCGCGGTCGGCACCTCGGCTGAAATCAACCAGCTCGCGACCGCCGGGACTCGAGTCATCGATGCCGGAGGCCGCGTCGTCGTCCCCGGCTTCAACGATGCCCACGACCACGTGAGCGGCGACCCGCCGCCCACCTTCATCGCCGATCCGGCGCCGATTCCCGATCCGCCGTCGCGCGCGGTGCTCGACAGCATCCGGTCTGCGGCCCGGCGACTCCCGGCTGGCAGCCTGATCTCCTCGATCATCGGTCCGGCCGCGCTCCTCGATCCCGCCTTTCGACGTGCCGCGCTCGATGCCGCCGCTCCGTCGCACCGGGTGCAGCTCGTGGCATGGTCAGGCCACGGCTATGTGGTCAACAGCGCCGAGCTCACGGCGATCGGCATCTCGGATTCATCCCCCGATCCGCTGGGTGGCTTCATGGAGCGGGGCAGGGACGGCCGGCTCACGGGACTCATGATGGAATACGGTGGCTGGAGCCCGCGTTTCCTTCGGGGTGCCGAGGGCGGCGACCGCGCCGTCGCGGCCGGACTCAAGGCGCGGGCCGATTCCGCGATCGCCTACGGCATCACGTCCATCCAGACCATGTCGAATGGCGCTACGCCGGAGACCTGGAGGACGCTGCTCGCGCAACCAGGCACCGACGTGCGCCTGCGCCTGATGGTGATGCCGGGGACCACCTCACGCGGCCGCGTTGAAGCGGGATGGGATTCCCTCCGCGCCGATCCCGTCGTCGGCGCCAGGGTTGCCGCTCTCAAGTACGTGATCGACGGCACGCCGGTCGAAGGCCTCGCCTTCATGCGGCAGCCGTACAGCGACCTGGGCACCCGGGGGATGCTGAATTTTCCGGTCGACACGGTGCGCGCGATCCTCACCCAGTGCGTGACACGCGGACTCCAGCCGATCCTCCACATCGTCGGCGACAGCGCCGCTGCCGTCGTCTTGAGTTTGATGTCCGAGGTCGCGCCCGACTCGGCATGGCGGCGACTGCGACCGCGGATCGAGCACGGCGAGGGTGCCACGGCCGACCTGATACCGGACCTGTTGAGAAAGGGCGTGATCGTCGTCCAGAATCCCGGCCATTTCGCGGTCGTCGAATTGTTCGACCGCCGGTGGGGAACGGATCGGCGCGCCCGGCTTCAGCTCTTCAAGTCGTATCTCAAGGCCGGCGTCCCGATCGCGATCGGATCGGATGGCCCCCAGCAGGCGGGCCTCAACCTCATGCTGGCGGTGATGCATCCCGACAATCCAGCCGAAGCGCTTACGGTCGAGGAGGCGGTGATCGCTTATACTCGGGGCTCCGCGTACGCCGAGTTCGCCGAGGGGGACAAGGGAACCCTTTCCATCGGGAAGCTGGCCGACCTCACCATCCTTTCCCAGGATATTTTCAAGGCACCGGTTCCGCAGCTTGCTGCGACGACGAGCGTATTCACGATGATCGGCGGGCGCGCAGTACTGGACAAGCTTGGGGATTGAAGAGGGGACCCGCGTTCGGGGCACGCGCTCGGGGGCCCTGCTGCGCGTGAGATCCATACAGCCGTCCACAGACTTACACCGATAACAGCCGGATTGTCACCGATTGATCCGGCCGTTCCCGGAATTGTCAGGTTGGCTGGTTCCGCCAAGAAACTTTTGTGAACACCACCCCGTTTGGGTTCAGCGCAGGTACCTCAAGGGTGTGCTTTCAAGAAAAAAACCGCTGGGCGTTTGCCAGACCAATGATGCACGGAATGGCCGGATCAATCGGTGCAAATCCGGCGGTTATCTGTGTAAATCTGTGGATGGCTGTATGGATCTTCGCAAAGAACCGAACCAACCTCGAACTACAGGACCGACCCCTACACCATGAGATCGCACCTTCTCTCTGCTTTCCTGCTCCTTTCCACGACGACGGGGCACGCTCAGCAGCTCACGGCGGCTGAAATCGCGCGGGTCGACAGCATCTTCACCGGCTTCAACACCACGGCCGGTCCTGGCTGCGCGCTCGGTGTTTCGCGCGACGGGAAGCTCATCTATTCGCGGGGCTACGGCATGGCGAACCTGGAGACCGGCAGCGCGATCACGCCCGCCTCGATCTTCCACGTCGCGTCGATCTCCAAGCAGTTCGCCGCGTTTTCCGTGGCGCTGCTCGCCGAAGACGGGAAGCTCTCCCTGGATGACGACATCCGGAAATACGTTCCCGAGATCCCGGCTTACGCCAAGCCGATCACCATCCAGCACCTGATGCATCACACCAGCGGGCTGCGCGACCAGTGGAGCCTCCTGGGCATGGCGGACTGGCGCGATGACGACCTCATCACCGAGGACGACGTGCTGGCGATCGTGTCGCGGCAGAAGGCGCTGAACTTCCTGCCGGGGGACGAATACACCTACAGCAACACCGGCTACACCCTGCTCGCGGTGATCGTCAAGCGGGTGAGCGGGAAGTCACTCCGCCAGTTTGCCGACGAGCGGATCTTCCAGCCCCTCGACATGACCAGCACCCACTTCCATGATGACCACACCATGGTGGTGCCCGGCCGCACGTCGGCCTACATCCCGCGCGACAGCGGGGGCTGGATGGTCTCGATCCCGGTGTTCGACACCTACGGCGCAACCAGCCTCTTCACCACGGCGGGCGACCTGCTCAAGTGGGAGCAGAACTTCGCCGATCCGAAGGTGGGGAGTCGCGCGCTGATCGAGAAGGCGCAGCAGTCCACGACGCTCAACTCGGGCCGCAAGCTCGACTACGGATATGGCCTCAGCATCGAGGAGTACCGTGGCATCCGCGCGGTGGGTCACGGGGGCGCCGATGCGGGATATCGGGCCGACGTGATCCGCTTCCCCGACGCCGGCCTCGCGATCGACGTGCTCTGCAACGCGGCCAATGCCGGGCCCAACAACTTGAGCCGAAAAGTCGCGGACATCCTGCTCGAGAAGCAGCTCAAGCCCGCGCCGGCGCAGGCCGCGACCGGCACCGCGGCTCCCGCGAGCGCCGATCGGCAGGCGCGCATCGTCGGCGTGTATCTCCGGCGCGGGGTGGACGAAGTGTTTGAGGTGGGGGCGAAGGATGGGAAGCTCGCGCTGCTGCCGTTCCAGCTTCCCCTCAAGCATGTCGCCGCCGACACCTTTGCGACCGAGGCCTTTCCCGTCACGCTGGTGACCGATGGCCCGCCGGGCCCCGCGGCCGTGCTCAGGATCAAGATCAGCACCGAGCCGGAGGCACTGTACGACCGGGTCATCGGGTTCAAGCCGACCGCGGCCCAGCTCGATGCCTTCACCGGGACCTACTACAGCGACGAGCTCGATGTCCGCTATCGGATCGAGCGGAAGGACAGCGTGCTTGCGGTCGTGATGCGGCGACGCGGGACCTTGAAGCTCCATCCGGCGTTCGCCGACGGCTTCACCTCGCCCGACGTCGGCACGCTGCGATTCACCCGCGAGAAGGGCAGGATCACGGGATTCCTGGTGACCTCCGGGCGGGTTCGGAACGTTGCGTTTGCGAAGGTAGTCCGGTAGGCTCACGGCTCGGTCTCATAGTCTCAGCGTCTCAGCGTCTCATGAATCTTCGACTGACCTTCGCCATCCTGTGCGCCGGAGCATCCGCCGCCGCAGCCCAACAGCTGACCACCTCCGAAGTCGCGCGGGTGGACAGCGTCTTCGCCACCGTGAACACCACTGCGACTCCCGGCTGCGCGCTCGGCATCTCGCGCGAAGGGCGGCTGGTGTACGCGCGCGGCTACGGCATGGCCAATCTGGAAACGGCGACGGCCATCACCCCGGCCTCGATCTTCCACGTCGCCTCGATCTCCAAGCAGTTCGCCGCGTTCTCGGTGGCGCTGCTCGCCGAGGAGGGCAAGCTCTCGCTCGACGACCAGGTCCAGAAATACATCCCGGAGATCCCGCCGTACCCCCAGCCGATCACGATCAGGAACCTGATCCATCACACCAGCGGACTCCGGGATCAGTGGAGCCTGCTCGCGATGGCCGACTGGCGGGGTGACGACCTCATCACCGAGGACGATGTGCTCTCCATCGTCTCACGGCAGAAGGAGCTCAACTTCAAGCCCGGTGACGAATACGTCTACAGCAACACCGGCTACACGCTCCTCGGAATCATTGTGAAGCGGGTGAGCGGCAAATCGCTCCGCCAGTTCGCCGACGAGCGCATCTTCCAGCCCCTCGGCATGACGAACACCCATTTCCACGATGATCACACGATGGTGGTGCCGGGCCGCACGTCGGCCTACAACCCGCGCCAGGGCGGGGGATGGATGGTGAGCATCCCGGTGTTCGACACCTACGGCGCGACGAGCCTGTTCACCACCGTCGGGGACCTCCTCAAGTGGGAGCAGAACTTCGCCGAGGCGAAGGTGGGGAGCCGCGCGCTGATCGAGAAGGCGCAGCAGCCGACGACGTTCAACGATGGCCGTCCGCACAACTACGGCTATGGCCTGAGCATCGAGAACTATCGGGGCATGCGTCTCGTGGGCCACTCGGGCGCCGATGCGGGCTATCGGGCCGACGTGATCCGGTTCCCCGACGCGGGACTGGCGGTGGACGTGCTGTGCAACGCGGGCAACTCGGGCCCTGGGGGCTTGAGCCGCAAGGTCGCCGACATCCTGCTCGAGAAGCAGCTCAAGCCGGTCGTCGCGCGGGACACGTCGCGGATCATCGTGACCGGCGAACAGGTCACCCGCCTCGAAGGACTCTATCGCCGGCGCGGCATCGATGAGGCGTATGACTTCACCGCGAAAGACGGCAAGATCACGCTCATGCCGTTCAACATCGCGATCCGTCCGGTCAGCGCGGATTCGTTCGCGGCAGAAGGGGGCCAGATCCGGGTCCTGACCGAGGGACCGGCAGGGCAGGCGACCGGGCTCAAGGTGTACGTCGGCAACGACCCGGTACGGGAGTTCGACCGGGTGCCGCGGTTCACGCCGACCGCCGCGGAGCTCGACGGGTTCGCCGGCGCCTACTACAGCGAAGAGCTCGACGTGCGGTACGTGGTCGCCCGGAAGGACAGTCTCCTCACGGTCGCGCTCCGGCGGAGGGGAAAGCTCGACATGCGGCCGACGTTCCCCGATGCGTTCAGCGTGGGTGGACTCGGCACGGTTCGGTTCATCAGAGAAAAAGGGAAGATCACTTCATTCCGGGTGACGCAAGGACGGGTGCGGAACGTCTTGTTTCGGAAAGAGTCATGACAGCAATCAGAAATCTCCGATTTCAAATTTCAGACGGCTGAGGAGTCGAAGGACCGGAAAAGGATACTGGAGCCGGTCAGGGACTCCTTCTGAACGATTTGAAATCCGCGATTTCCGATTGCTTTTGGGGCTGTTCTCGCCTAGGATGCATGGCTCCAAAGGGAGCCCCCGATCCGGTTCAAACCTTTCTCAGCATGGCGTCCGCGACCCGATCTGGTGGAGCGCGTGGCGTCCCCGCCGTACGACGTGGTCACCCGGGATGAGGCGGCACGGCAGGCGGAAGGGAACCCCATCAGCTTCCTGCATGTCGGCCGGTCGGACATCGACCTCCCGCCCGACACCGATCCCTACGATTCCCGCGTCTACGAGTTCGCCAGGGCCAGCCTCGTCAAGCTGATGAAGGACGACGTTCTGGTGCAGGAGGACCGCCCGTCGGTCTACCTGTACGAACAGGTCATGAACGGCCAGTCCCAGGTGGGCGTGGTCGGGCTGGTGCACGTCGACGACTACGAGTCCGACGTCATCAGGAAGCACGAGAAGACCCGGCGCGACAAGGAAGACGACCGGACCCGCCACGTCCTCGTGCTGAACGCGCACGCCGAGCCGGTGTTCCTCACCGTGCGGGACGACGCGGCGCTCGGGTCGCTCATCGCGCAGGGCACCGCCGGCACGCCCCTCTACGACTTCACGGCGCCCGACGGCGTGCGGCACCGGGTGTGGCGGGCGGCTGATCCAGTCCCCTTCGTCCGCGCCTTTGAGCGCATTCCCCTCGCCTACGTCGCCGACGGCCACCATCGCTGCGCCAGCGCCTGGCGGGCGGGCGCCGAGCGTCGCGCCTCCAATCCTCAGCACACCGGGGACGAGGAGTACAACTGGTTCCTCGCGACCCTCTTTCCCTCGGGCGGGCTCCGGATCCTCCCCTATCATCGCGTAGTGCGCGACCTGGGCGGGCAGGCACCGGCCCAGTTCATCGAGCGGCTCCGTGCGGTCGGGAAGGTGACCCGGGTCGAGAATCCGAATCCGCCCCGTCCCGGGTCCTTCACCTTCTACACCGATGGCGCGTGGCACCTGCTCGAGCTCGATCCATCGACGATCCCGTCCAGCGACCCGATCCGCTCCCTCGATGCCGCGCTGCTCGAAGAGCGGGTCCTGGGACCGATCCTCGGCGTGGGTGACATTCGCACCGACAAGCGGGTCGATTTCGTCGGCGGCATTCGCGGAACCGCCGAGCTGGAGCGGCGGGTGAACTCGGGAGAGATGGCGCTCGGAATCGCGCTCTATCCCGTGACGGTGGACCAGTTGATGGCAGTGAGCGACGCGGGCGCGATCATGCCGCCCAAGACGACCTGGTTCGAGCCGAAGCTGCGCAGCGGGCTGTTCGTGCACACGCTTTAGCTGCTAGCTGCTAGCTGCTAGCTGCTAGCTACTAGCTGCTAGCTACTAGCTGCCAGCTCCTAGCTACAGGTCCGAGGCCACCCAGGGACTTGAAGGTGTGAAGGAATTGGGATTCACAATCAACCAGGGAACAGCTAGTAGCTAGTAGCTAGTAGCTAATAGCTAGCAGCCAGCAGCCACGATGAAAGTCCTAGTCGCAGACAAATTCGAAAAGGTCGGGCTCGACGGACTCCGCGAGCTCGGTTGCAACGTCCAGTACTCGCCTGAGGTCCCCGCTGCGGAGCTGCCCGATGCAATCCGCGCCTTCGATCCGAAGATCCTGATCGTGCGGGGCAAGAAGGTGAGTGCCGCATCGCTCGAAGCCGGCGCGGGACTCGCGCTCGTCATTCGCGCGGGCGCCGGCATCGACACCGTCGACGTCGAGGCCGCCTCGCGGCTTGGCGTTTTCGTCTCCAACTGTCCCGGCAAGAACAGCATCGCGGTGGCGGAGCTGGTGCTTGGCCTCATCCTCGCCTGCGATCGCCGCATTCCGGACCAGACCGCGGACCTC
>DATEOL010000338.1:0-3362 GCA_035274025.1 Gemmatimonadales bacterium
TCCGCCTGCTCGATGCGAGCGGTAACGCGGGGATTACGCTCACGGAGAACTTCGCGATGCTCCCGACCGCGGCGGTGAGCGGGTACTACTTCTGGCATCCCGATGCGAGATACTTCGGCGTTGGCCGGATCGGCCGGGACCAGGTAGAGGACTACGCGCGGCGCAAAGGAATGAATCGGGCGGAAGTTGAACGCTGGCTAAGGCCAAACCTCGCCTATGAGTCATGACCGACAGACCGACTGACCGACCGACCGACTAAGATGCCGACTTTCCGAGATCTCCTGGCGGACAACAGGGTCCACGTCTTCGACGGCGCGATGGGCACCATGCTGTACGCCCGGGGCGCCTTCCTCAACCTCTGCTACGACGAGCTGTCGCTCAAGCAGCCCGACCTCATCCGCGACATCCATCGCGCCTACGTGAAGGCGGGCGCGGAAGTGCTGGAGACCAACACCTTCGGCGCCACACCGCGGAAGCTTGCCCAGTATGGCCTCGCCGACGAGACCGCCGCGATCAATCGTGCCGCCGCGGTCCTGGCGCGAGAGGCCGCCGGAAATCGGGCCGCCGTGGTCGGAGCCATCGGCCCCCTCGGCATCCGGCTCGAACCGTTCGGGGAAACCAGCATCGGCGAGGCGCAGGCCGCGTTCGAGGTCCAGGTCCGGGGACTGCTCGAGGGTGGGGTCGACGGATTCATTCTCGAGACCTTCGGCGACGTGAACGAGCTCAAGGCCGCGTTCCGCGCCGTGCGCTCGCTCTCCGACCTGCCCATCGTCGCGCAGATGACGATCGGCACCGATCTCCGCACCGCGTACGGCACCGAGCCGTCCGGGTTCGGTCCCGAGCTCGACCTCCTCGGCGCGGACGTCATCGGCGTCAACTGCTCGGTCGGTCCCCAGGGCGTACTCGAAGCGATCGAGCAGCTCGCGACCGTCACCCGCAAGCCGCTCTCCGCCCAACCCAACGCGGGGCTCCCCCGCGACGTGGGGGACCGCAAGATCTACATGGCCTCGCCGGAATACATGGCGAGCCACGCACGGCGCATGGTCGAGGCCGGCGCGCGCTTCGTGGGCGGATGCTGCGGGACCACGCCGGACCACATCAAGGCCATCGCGACGTTCGTGCAGTCGGTGGCGCCACGGCACCACTTCACGACCGCGACCGCGGAGCACAAGGTTTCCGGCGTCGAGCCGACCCCGCTGGCCGAGCGATCCGCGTACGGGGCCAAGCTCGCGCGGGGCGAGTTCATCACCACGGTCGAGATCGTGCCCCCGAAAGGGACCGATCCGCGCCCGATGTTCGACCAGTGTCACGCGCTGAAGGCCGCCGGGGTCGATGCGGTCAATGTTCCCGACGGACCCCGGGCCCAGAGCCGGATGGGGGCGCTCCTGTCGGCGGTGCTGATCGAGCGTGAGGTGGGACTGGAGGCGGTGTGTCACTACTGCTGCCGCGATCGCAACCTGCTGGGGATGCTGAGCGACCTGCTCGGCGCCGCGGCCGCGGGACTCCGGAACCTGCTCATCATCACGGGTGATCCGCCCAAGATGGGCCCCTACCCCGACGCGACGGCGGTCTTCGACATCGACAGCATCGGGCTCACCAACCTGGTGACCCGCCTCAATCGCGGACTCGATCCCGGTGGCAACGCGCTGGGCGCTCCGACGCGATTCACGGTCGGCGTGGGCGTGAATCCGGCCGCACCCGACATGGAGCGCGAGCTCTCGCGCTTCGCGTGGAAGGTCGATGCCGGAGCGGAGTTCGCAATCACCCAGCCGGTGTTCGACCTCAAGCAGCTCGACCGCTTCCTCACTCGAGTCGAGTCGTTCCGGCTCCCGATCATCGGCGGCATCTGGCCCCTGGTGTCGCTCCGCAACGCGGAGTTCCTTGCCAATGAAGTGCCCGGCGTCCAGGTGCCGGACGAGATCCTCCACCGGATGCGCACCGCGAGCGATCGCGGCAAGGAAGCGGCACTCGCCGAAGGAGTGGCCATCGCGCGGGAGATGCTCGAGGAGGTGCGAGGCCGACTCGCCGGCGCACAGGTCTCCGCACCCCTCGGCCGGGTCCCCGTCGCCCTCGAGGTTCTAGGCACCACGCGCTGACCCGCGTCCGCATCTTGCTGCGGAATTCCCCCCAGTAGCTCCAGCTCCATCGCCGTTCAACCCGTATCTCCCGCCGGGATGACGCATTAGCCCGGCTCCCGGAAGCGGCCGTCGCATCGAAGCGACACGCGCGCTCCGGGCGCGATTGCCGAAATGCCATTGCGAGTTGCTGGCCAGGGCAGCGTTGCCTGGCCGCATCACAACATGTTCATGCGAGGAGGGAAAGTGCTCGTGAGGAAGAAGGTCCTGGCAGTGTTCGTCGGCGGAATGGGGTTGCTCGCGGCCTGCTACACCGAGCCGCCCGCATCCGCGCCGACCGAGCAGTCGCCCGCTCCATTGCTTGCCGTGGGGCAGAACCAGATCCCCGACCGCTATATCGTGGTGTTCAAGTCGGCCGCGAACGACGTCGACCGCACGACCGAGGACGTCGTCCGTGGGAGCGGTGCGCAGGTACACTATCGCTATCGCGCCGTGATCCACGGATTCGCGGCCACGATCCCGGCGGCCGCGCTCGAAGGCATCCGGAGAAATCCCAACGTCGAGTATGTCGAGCCCGACGGCGTCGCGCAGGCAATCGTCGACTCGCAGTACTCGACGCCGAGCTGGGGCATCGACCGGATCGATCAGCAGGCGCTCCCGCTCAACAGCGCGTATGCCTACAACAACCAGGGCGCCGGCGTCCGGGTCTACATCCTCGATACCGGCATCCGCTACACCCACGAGCAGTACGCGGGTCGCGCCGTGACGGGCTGGGACTATATCGGCAACGACAACACCTCGGAGGAATGCCACGGGCACGGCACCCACGTCGCCGGCACGGTGGGCGGGACCACCACCGGGGTCGCGAAGCAGGTGACCCTGGTCGGCATTCGTGTCCTCGATTGCTCGGGGAGCGGCAGCTACAGCGGCATCATCGCCGCGGTGGACTCGGTTACCAGGGAGCAGGCGGCATTCCCCGGGGTGAAGTTCGTCGGCAACATGTCGCTCGGCGGACCGAGCAACGCTTCGCTCAACTCCGCCGTCAACAACAGCGTGAACCAGGGAGTGGTATGGGCGCTGGCGGCGGGCAATGACTACGCGGTGGATGCCTGCACGAAGAGCCCGGCCGGCGCGACCAACGCGCTTACAGTCGGGGCCACAGGCAGCAACGATGCGCGGGCGAGCTTCTCGAATGTCGGCACCTGTGTCGACCTGTTCGCGCCAGGCGTGGGCATCACGTCCTCCGTGAAGGCCAGCGACACCAGTTACGAATCGTGGAGCGGTACG
>DATEOL010000339.1:0-6825 GCA_035274025.1 Gemmatimonadales bacterium
GGACGACGAAGGGCGCGACGACCTCCGACAGCGGAGCCGGCCAGGCCTCTCCCCGCGACAACGTCGTCTTCGAGGCCGGGCTCTTCGGCGGGGTCCTCGGCATGCGCCGCACCTTCATCCTGCATGCAAACGGCGCCAAGCTCCCGACCGACCTCCTCGGGCTCACCTGCGTGCGCTACGGCGACACGACGGCTGCTGAGGTCGAAGTCATCAACCAGAAGCTGCGGAAGGCGATCGAGAGCGAGGGCAGGCTCGCCCGCATCGAGGGAGACTGGTGGCAGCTTTCCCTGACGGAACGGAGCGCCGACGAGCCATCGGCCGTGAGCCTCCTTCGTGTCTCGCGCGACCGGCTCGGCGCGCTCGAGGTGAAGGGCCGCGCCTGGCAGGAGGACGGCCGGCTCTCCGCGCGGTACTGGAGCGAGGCGTCGAAGGAGAAAAAGGATCCCGCCGGCGTCTTCTACTACTGGAAGGGCGAGCGTCCCCTGCACCAGAACGCGCCCCAGCTCGAGGGGACCGGAGAGCTTCATCTCGAGTCGGATGATCGCGCGGCCGGCTACTGGACGACGCGCTCGCACGCCAATCCGACGCTCAATGCAAGAACAGCCGGGGTCTACCTGCGCGCCGAGCCTGGTGACGTGGCCTGCATGGATGGACGCGATGAAACCCAGCGCAGGGAGCTGATTGCCCGGCGGCTTCAGGACTGGAAGGCAATGACGCTAGGCTAGAGCGGGAAGCGGGGAATCCAGGAACCCGGCACCCGGTTAAGATCCTACCTCATCACAACGTCGAGCCAGAGCATGCGCGCCCTGTACCTGCAGGCCACCCTCATCCTTGTTGCGTCGAGCTCCGCCTCGGCGCAGTACATCATCGGCGCTCGCGACGACAAGGCGATTCGCGCCGACTCCGTCTTCCGCCTCATCGATCGCACCGACGTTCCCGGATGCGCGCTCGGCGTGTACGAGAATGGCACGATCCGCTACGCCCGCGGCTACGGGCTGGCCAACCTCGAAAACTCGGTGCCGATGTCGCCCCGGACAGTCCTCGACGTCGGGTCGATCTCGAAGCAGTTCACCGCGATGGCGATGCTGATGCTCGAGAAAGAGGGCAAGTTCAAGCTCGACGATCCGATCCGGAAACTGTTCCCCGAGATGCCGGCGTATGCGGAAGGGGTGACCTGGCGCCGCGCACTGAGCCAGACCAGCGGTCTCCGAGATCTCTGGACCATGTGGGGACAAACCGGGCGCTCCTTCCAGGGTGACACGGTCGATGCCCTCAACGTCATCTACCACTCCGCGGAGACAAATTACCCGCCGGGTGAGCGCTACCTCTATACCAACACCGGATGGATTCTCGCCGCGCAAGCGGTGTATCGCCTGACGGGAAAGACATTGAACGCGTTCGCCCAGGAGCGGATCTTCGGCCCCCTCGGCATGCGCGACACCCGCTACCTCGAGGACCGCTCGGCAATCATCCCGAACCTGGCCGAGAGCTATGGGCCGCGCGACAAGGGCGGCTGGCGCGTCACGCGCAACAACTACGACGGCGCGATCCAGGGCGCGGGTGGAGTCCATTCGACGGTGGAGGACTTCCTCCGCTGGAACAACAACTACGACAGCGGTACCGTTGGCGGGCCCGACATTCTCGCCACGATGACGACCGCGACCACGCTCAACAGCGGCGGACCGGCGACCACGGGCCCGGGCCAGGCCTATGCGGTCGGCCTGATCGTCGGGACCATGCGCGGCGTGCGCGTGGTTCAGCACGGCGGCGCGTGGGGCGGCTTCCGCGCCCAGTTCTACCGCTTCCCCGACCAGAAGCTCGCCGTCACCACGTTCTGCAACTACGGCAACGCCGGCCCCGATTCACTCGCCGCGAAGGTTGCGGCCATCTACCTCGGCGACAGGATGCAGCCGGACACCGCCGCGGTCTGGACCGAGGCGTTGAGGAAGGGGGCGCCCGCCGACCTGCCCGTGGCCACGCTGCGCGGCTATCAGGGCGTGTGGCGGAACGTCGAGGCCGGCGAGATCCGGCGGACCCGCGTCAAGGGCGATACGCTCTTCTCGGGCACCGGCAATCCGACACCGCTGGTGCCGCTGGGGGGCGGCCGCTTCCGCACCGGAACCGGGCCTGCCGCCGAGCTCCGGTTCGAGCCGGAAACCGCCCCCACACACTTGACGGTCCGGACTGCGAACTCTTCGACGACGTTCATCCGCGCCGATACCGTCGCGCTCGACAAGGTGAAGCTCGCCGAGTACACCGGCGACTACCGGAGCGACGAGGTCGAGGTGATCCACCGCTGGAAAGTCGAGCAGGACTCCCTCGCCGTGTACGCGGGGTATCGGCGCCTGGGCGCGCTGTCGCCGCAATACAAGGACGGCTTCACGCTGGGCGGCAGCCTGGTCGACGTGGTTCGGGACAAGAGCGGGCGGATCACGGGGTACGTGGTACAGTCGGGACGGGTGCGGAACCTGAAGTTCACCAGGGTCCCTGCCAAGCCCTGACCGGGTGCGCCGGGTCGCCGTAATCGGTGCGGGTGCCGCCGGGACCATGGCCGCGATCTTCGCGGCCGCCGGCGGCACCGAGACCGTCCTGCTCGAGCGAACCCGCGACGGGGGACGGAAGATCCTCATCAGCGGCGGCGGGCGCTGCAACATCCTGCCCGCCCGGGTCGATGAGCGGCGATTCGTCACCGACTCCTCGCCCAACACCCTGCGCAAGATTCTTCGCTCCTGGCCACTGGCCGAGCAGATCCGCTTCTTCGAAACCGAGCTGGGATTGCCGCTGATCGAGGAGACGGAAAGCGGCAAGCTCTTCCCTTCCTCGAACCGCGCGCGCGATGTGCGCGACGGGCTGCTCGCGCTGGCCTCGCGCCGCGGCGCGAGTTTCCTGCCGGAGACAACGGTCACCGGGCTCGAGCCGATCGCCGGTGGATGGCGAGTCACGCGGGAGGGCGCGGAGCCGCTGACAGTTGATGCCGTCATCGTCGCGACCGGCGGACTGTCGGTGCCGAATACCGGAAGCGACGGCCGCGGACTCGCGATACTCGCCGAGCTGGGTCATGCCGTGCATCCGACCTATGCGGCCCTCACGCCGGCGGTGGCGGGACAGAATCCGTTCGGGGCGCTGGCCGGAATTTCATTCCCGGTCACTATCACGGCACGCGATGCCAGGCGGAGCGCCGAGAGTCACGGTGGCTTTTTGTTTACCCATCGGGGCTACAGCGGTCCCTCGGTCCTGGATGTTTCTCACGTCATCGTTCGCTCGCGCCAGGAAGGCGACGCGACTGCCCGGCTTTCGGTGCAGTGGACGCCACTCGATGACGCCGCGTGGGAGAGCGCACTCAAGCCGGAGGGGACGCGCACGGTCGGCGGCGTGCTCCGTCGCGAGCTGCCGGAGCGGCTCGCCGAGACACTGGCTGGCTCTGTCGGTGTCGCGATGTCGTGCCCACTGGCCCAGCTCAAGCGGGACGATCGTCGCCGCCTGATCGAGGCGCTGGTTCGCTGCACGCTGCCATGGACGGGAGACGAGGGCTACAAGAAGGCCGAGGTGACCGGTGGCGGAGTGAGCCTCGCGGAGATCGATCCCCGCACGATGGAAAGCCGGCTCCATCCGGGCCTTTATCTCGCGGGCGAGGTGCTGGACGCGTTCGGACCGATCGGGGGATACAACTTCCTGTGGGCCTGGGCAACGGGGCGCGCCGCCGGGATCGCGGCGGCAGGATAGATCCCGGCGACCGCTACGAACTCAACCCTTGCGCGCGGCCTCGATCTTCGCAATGTCGATCTTCTGCATTTGCATCATCGCGTCGAACGCGCGCTTGGCCAGCGCCGGGTCGGAGTCGGTGATCGCCTTCGTCAGGGCGATGGGGGTGATCTGCCAGGACACTCCCCACTTGTCCTTGCACCAGCCGCATGCGCTCTCCTCCCCTCCGTTGCCGACGATTGCATTCCAGTAGCGGTCGGTCTCGGCCTGGTCGGCGGTGGCGACCTGGAACGAGAACGCCTCGTTGTGCTTGAACGTCGGCCCGCCGTTGAGCCCGATACAGGGAATCCCGAGGACGGTAAAGTCGACCGTCAGGACATCGCCCTTTTTCCCGGACGGAAAGTCACCCGGAGCGCGGTGCACCGCGCTGACAGATGAATCGGGGAAGGTCTTCGCATAGAATCGCGCCGCATCCTCGGCGTCGGTGTTGTACCAGAGGCAGATGGTGTTCTTTGCCGGCTGTCCCATATCGTTCCTCCATGGTGAGGGACAATCGAAATAGAAACCCCTGTTCTGCCCCGGCGCACTCGCATCGTTGTGCCCCGCACCGCCCATACTCCACCCGGAACATTCGCCGCGTTCGCGGTCAACCGCCCAGTGACCAACGGACCATCCCGGCATTTACCGGCCGGGAGAATCGCCACTCCCGCCCGGTCACGACCCGGCGAACTGATTGCGCCAGCGACCGGCAGTCGAAGTAGCGAATCGCACCCGCCTCGAGCACCGGATACACCGCGGGCGTGCACTGCACACAGCAGTGCGCGGGCTCTCATGGTGACTTCGTGGTGATAGTCTGCCTTGCGCTCACCGAATCGGCCAGCTCATTCGGCTCGAAAAAGTTCGAGTGCAACAATCCCCTTGCCACCAGGCGCGACTGGTCGCTGTAGTGGGGCGACTTGGGGTCATCGCTCGCACCGAACACCGCGATACTCACCGACCGGATCCGTGGCCCCAGCTGCACCAGGAAGGCGTGCCGCGTTCCGCCCAGCGACCAGCGCTGCCCGGCGCTGTCGGGCGCCGTGTAGATGGCGGCCCAGAACGACTGGAAGTCCGTGTTCCGATCACCGGCAATCGAGCCGAGGGTGAGACCACGCGCGGGTTCGCTCACGCCGCCGCGACCGATCCGGAAGACATCACCGAACGTGGCGCGAGGGACCTTCCTGGCGTCGGACCAGGCCGAATCCACCACGCGCGCGAGGGCGTCTCCCTGAGCGGTCGTAAGAGCTGTGCCGGTATTGATGGCGGACTCGATCAAGCTCGCGGCAGCACGATCGCCGGCCCGGAGCCGGTAGCGCAGCAGGGCATGGTAGAGCGCGGCCCGCGACTCCGGCACGAAGTTCCCATCGAAGGCGCTGAGGGTGTCCACGTACTCGCGGAACCCGGAGTCCGGCGCAGCGGGCCAACGGACCTTCATCACCTCCCCGATCACCGGACCCCAGCGATCGGTGTTCACCACGAACGCGTCAGCCACCACCGCCTCGGCGTCCTCGAAACTGAAAATGCGGTCGCCCCGCAGGAGCTGGATCGAGCGCAGCTCGCGAGTCCCGGTCTGTCCCGGCTGGAAGGCGTAGTCGGCCGGATAGTCCTCCGGCTTGAGCACCGGTTCGCTGAACATCATGTCGGGGCTGACATTGCTGTTGGTGAGAAAGCCCTGCTTGGGATCTTTCAGTCGCAGCAGCTCACCAAGCTTGCGAACGCCGAGCCAGGCACCGGCGGAGGTGTTGCCATCGACCGGCTTCGAGCCGTCGTATCCGGCTGGGCGAATGGGAAGCCGCCCCGGCCTGATGTAGTTGATCGTTCCGTCCGAACCCGAGTACACCAGGTTCGCCGGGTAGATCTCCGTCTCCGCGAGCGCCGTGTCCATCTCGGCGTCATTGGTCGCCAGGAGCATGTCGCGGAACTGCACGTGGGCGAGCCCGGCGCGACCCATGTAGGTCACGCTGATTGCGTACGCCTTCGAGCCCGACCGATGTACCACAGGGGACATGACGCCGTTGTGCGATGTATACTCGAACTCTCCCCGCACCGGCTCCCCGCCCTTCACCTCGATCGTGTATGGCTCGACCGTCATCTCGACCGGCTTGCCGTCGTAGAGATAGGTGCGCGGCTTGCCCGGCATCGTCTCCAGCACGATGCAATCGCCCGGACGACGCGGGCCCTCGGCCCATCCCCAGCCGTAGTGCCGGGAGTGTCCCTTGAGGCCCATGACCGCGCCGGGGACGTCGAGCAGCCAGGCGTCGAGCTTGCCGGCCCTGATCCGCGTGGGTGTAAGGAAGGTTCCATAGGAATCCTCGGTGACGCCGTGCGAATCGGAGCTGAAGACCGCGGCGCCTTCCTTCATGCGCCTCGCCGGCAGCGCCCAGACATTGGACCCCGATCCTGTGGCAGGCGCAATCGCGGCCTGACAGGCAGTCACCGAGCTCAGGATCATGAAGAGGCTGGAGATCCCGAGAGGCAGGGCCGGCTCCAGCTCCGGTGCCCAGGCCGGCACCCGCTCGGGATGCTCGGCCATGAAGCGCTTCATGCCGTCGATGTACGCGGTGAGATCGAGCCGGACCTGCTCCGGGAGCCTGGGGAAATTCTGGCGGGCGTCCTCGACGTAGCGCCACCGCCGTGCCTCGCGATCCGCGGCGACCGGATCGGCGATCGCGCGGCCGGGAAGTGAGGTCGCTCGGAGACCGGTCTGCGCCGCGATCGGGCCCGCACCGAACGCCGCCGCGAGCTCGCCCTTGAGCGCGAGGTAGCGGAGCAGCACGCCTTCGAGATGATCCTCGGCGGTCGTGTAGCCGATGCCGAAGTAGCCGTCTTCCTCGCGCTCGGCGTACACGTGGGGGACTCCCCACACGTCGCGGTAGATGTTGACGTTGCCTGGGGGCGCGGACGGAACGGGATTCCCCCTGCACCCCCCGATGAAAATGGCGACTGCCAGGCCGGCCCACCGAAGTTGTTTCCGCATGCTTGAAGGTGCGGCGGCGGCGTCGGAAACGGAACCGGGCAGAATTGGGGTCAGACCCCATTCATCTGCGTAGATCCGTCAGACCCGGATTTACGCAGATGAATGGG